>CAKZYI010000810.1 GCA_937884735.1 uncultured Pleurocapsa sp. | reverse complement strand
CTTGGATAGCCGCTTTCACGGAGATAATCGCCAAAACGCAGTAATCCAATGACTTTTTCTGGAGTGTTGGGATATTTTTCTATTTCTGAGAGATCGGGTAGTAGTTTTCCCTCGGCTTCTTTGCTCAAAGGTACAATACCTCCCAATTGAGGTTCGATTATTTGAGCCTGTTCGATTAGCTTAATACAGTCTGTTTTATCAGTGAGATTAAATGCCCCTAGAACACTAGCGCAAGACTGAGGATAAAGACCTAAAGCTTGTTGTGCGGTAGCTGTATTTAGATAGCTTTCTCTGCTACCATCATCGTTTCCTGCTGCTTCGTAGGCTTTGGTAGCCTTACGCCAAGTTTTAATAGCTTGGTCTAGTTTTCCTGCTTCATAATATTCTTTGCCCTTTTGGGCTAATTGAATTGGTTTTACTTCTGAAACTTGAGATATGGCTGGAAGAGAGATAGCCATAGTAACACCAACACTAATCAATAGTATAAAACCGACTGTAGTTATACGTCCTTGGGAGATGAGACTTAGCCACACATGCTTGCTTTTTCCCAGCTTGGATCTTAATTTTAGACTCATTTTTCTCAATGGAATTTAGTATATTTTTTAATTAAAAAGGAAAATACTCTAAAGACAAATAAAGTCCTTTTTCTTGAAGAGTATTGTCATTGTCTTGCACGTCTACCAAGGGGATACCATAATCTAGGCGAGCGCGGAGACTATCATCAAGATTTAGCTGTAGTCCTACTCCTAATGATGCCAAAGTATCTTCATCTTGATTGAGGTCGTCAGAATTATTCCAGCGAGTACCCGCATCAAAAAAAGGCACAACAGAAAGGTTGCTTTGGTTATTATTCCAACGATAAAAAGGGATTCTAACTTCTGCGGAGGCGAATATACCGCTGTCACTCAGTAAAGCATCTTGACGATAACCCCGCACGCTTTCTACCCCACCCAAGCTAAATTGTTCTAAAGGTACGAGGTCAGAAGAGGAAAGCTGAATATCGGAGCGCAATAGCAGGTTTATGTTGGAGTTGGCACTCAACTGTCTCAACCACTGCACTTGACCGCGCCAAGAGACAAAATCAAGATCTGCTTGATTTTCATTAACTGTCGCATCAAATATATCTACTCCTGCACTCAATTGCGATCGCGCTGCAATTACGTCTGTACGAGTTCGTTTTGTCCAGTCTTGAAAGAAGCGCACTGCCGAAATTCTAGTTTCTCCAATGTCATCTTCATCTCTGACAGCGGGATCGGAAAAGAGTTCAAAAGGTTCTCTTCCATTTCCTATATCTATGGTGGTTGAATTGGACTGACTGGAAAATTCTAACCCCAAAGCAAATTCTTGGGTTGATTCGGAATTAGCTTGAATTAAAAGAGGTTGTCTTAAAGTAAGCTCAAATTCACTAGTTTCAGATTCTATATTTGCGCTTTCAAATTCTTCTTCAACAATTTCACTGTCTACATAGCGATAGCGCAGTCCTACTGTGCCATCTGAGGAATTTACGGGAATGCGATAACTAGTGTCAAAGTCATTACTACCGTCGGTGTTTTTATATATAAAGCTAAAGCGATCGCCATAGCCCAAAACATTATTGTGATTTAGCTCCAAACCTCTTTGAAAACTACCTACGCTGGGAGTACGATAGTTGTTAACAAATAAAACTGGGTCGAATGCTTCACCTTGATTGACATCGACATCTAGCATCCAGCGATCGCGGCTTAATCCTACAGATAGTTCGGCGTTGAGATTTTCTACCAAGGGGTTTAACTGTAACAACTGTAGAGCTTCTTGTAATTCGTTAATATTTAAAGGAGTGTTGGTTCCTCTTTGAAGACGAGAACGAATATAGCTTTCTTTAAGACGACCATCAACATTGACGTTAATTTCTTCAACTGTACCTTCAATAGCAGTAATATTTACAATTCCTTGACTAATATTTTGGGAAGGAATAATTACTGCTGAGTTGATATAGCCATTGTCGGTATAAAGTCTGGTTAGCTTGGTTTCCAACTCTAGGAGATCGGCAAAAGTTATGGGGCGATCTCGATAATCTTGGAAAATTGCTTCGATCGCTTCTGCTTCTAAGACTGTATTACCCTCTAGGTTGAACTGTTTGACTTCAAATTCGACATTTGATTCGGTCGATCCTGAATCTGGTAATTGATTTGGTGGTGATTCTAAAAAATCTTCGATAGGCGGTAATGGCTCGATCTGTGGATATCTTTGACGCTCTGGCAGGGGTGGATTGGGAGATTGAGCTAAATAAAATTGGCGATCGCTAATTGCTTGACTTGGCGTTTCACCTACTATGGTTAATATCGTCGCTGCAATAGACATTAACAGGGTTGGTTTAAAAAGGTAGAAAATTTGAGAGTTATTCATATTTTTCTAAATTGATCTACCTCCGTGTTGTGATAGTTGTCTGGTACATAAAGCGATCGCAGTTAGAGCATATTAAAATTAAAGACGTTTCAAGACGTAAAGATTGGTCTTTTGGGATGAAACCTGTGTATGAACAATTTAATTTAGGATTAGAGTAACTTCATCAGCTTACTACTTTGGCACTTCACCATAAAATTTTTCAGCTTTTCACCATGATTCTTAACTAACGTCAGTTCGGGTTAACAGGATTAGTTTGTTAGGGTAGCCTTTAGCTTTTAAGATATTATTCATTCTTCTAATTCTAAATACTCCCTTGTCCAAGGTAGTTTTTAAGTTGTGTAGTAAGGCTTTGAGCTTCCACGCAAACTGACGTTAAATAAAATAAAGAATCAAAGAATTTTTCTTCCTACGAGAATTTCCCTGACTTCCAACATTGCTGAGTAGGTAGGAATAATGTGCAAAGTTTCTGTTTTACTGGTGTGTTCTAAAGCTGTATTAATGGCTTCTTGTAAGTCTTCTTTGACGATCAGGTTAAAATTAATTTTGTCTTTGGCGACTTCTTGGGAACTATAAGTCATTCTCAACGCCATATCATAAGTGCGATCGCCACTAATAACTAAATTTCCCCCTAGCTTGACTAATTCTTCTGTATCTACATCCCAGATCCAGGATACATCTGTGCCATCGGGAATGCGATCGTTTAACACTAAAAGAGTTGTGGAAGATTTACCCGTCTTCTTAACATTGTTAACTGCCCGAATGGTTTCATTCATTCCTACAGGATTTTTAGACAGCAGGATACGGACTTGTTTTTCGTCTATTTCTAATTCTTCTGCCCGTCCAAATGCGGCTTTAAAGTTACCCACAGTTTGGAAAATATCTTCTGTCTCGATACCTATTTCTTGAGCGAGTAGCCCTGCTGCAAGGGTGTTGTATTTGTTATAGACTCCAATCAAAATTTGGGGATATCCTTGACTGTCGATCGCAGTTTTGCTCTTAGAAAAGCCACAGCTAGGACAGCTATAGTCTCCTAGATGAGATAGGTATACTCCTTCATAATCTAGCAGGTGTCCGCAACTAGGACAATATATCGAATCAACTGCATGGGGAATTTCTTCTAGATATAATTCTGGTTCATTTAGCCCAAAATAAAGTACTTTTTGCTCTAGCTTTTGTCCCATACTGCACAGTGTGGGATCGTCAGCATTTAAAACAATAGTAGTATCTTCAGGTAAAGGTGCGATCGCTTTTCCCCAACGTTGGGCTATGGTATCAACTTCTCCATATCTATCTAGCTGATCGCGAAATAAATTCAACGCCAAGATATATTTTGGCTGACAGTCTTTTAGCAGCAAGGGCAAAATATTCTCATCTACTTCTAAGATGGCATAGTCCGCCGACAGCTTTCCTGTAATGTTAGTACTGTTTAATAAAGCGGTAATCAAGCCGTTGATCAAATTAGCACCGCTAGAATTGTGAACTACCTCAAAACCTTTGTCCTGTAGAATTTGCTTTAACAACAAAGAAGTTGTAGTTTTACCATTTGTCCCCACTACCAAGATTACCCCTTTGCTTACCTGCTCGAATAATAGAGGTAGCATACGAGAATGAAGACGACGAGATATTTCTCCTGGTAAGACAGAAGCCGCACCCAACGAAAGCGATCGCACAATTTTTGTAACTATTTTTGCTACCCCAACAGCCAACCCCAAACGAACTCGATCTAATAGTTGCATACCAGTTATTCTTGAGCCAAACATTTATCTTGATAACCTATTTTGCCTGTATTTTGCAGAAATGGTTGAAAATTAGTTAGTAGTTGGACGTTGATAGTTCGTTGCAACAGTAGTTTCTCCATGAGTAAATATAATTAATTACTATTACAGGGATTTTGTGATTAACAATCAAGGTAATTTATCAAAAAGAGCAATTTATAATTTTTACTGCTTTTAAATATCGTATTTTCAATGATATATATTGCTTGTATCACTTTAGTAAAAAATGCTGATAAAATATTTATATGTAATTAAACTAATTCAAGTATTTATATGTATTTAAAATAAATTATTATAAATCGTTATTTTAAATGTAATTACTATATTTAATTAATACTTTTTTAAAAAGAACTATCTTGAAGCTTTTGCCTCAAACATATTTAAAGACTATTTAGAAACTTTGTTATTGCGATTTTATTAGCTTTATCTTTATAAAGATAAGCTTCATATTGGCTTCTGATATATGGATGCTTTTACTTAGTTAAATAAATTACCTTTTTTAGTTCAAAACCATACAGAATATCAAAAATAGTGTTTTCTACTGACAGTTTTTAAAAGATAAGTGTACCTTCGGATGTCATATAAGAAGTAGTTATCTAATAATTGTGTATAGAAAAGCAAGATTAGCTAACAAATGAAACAGGCATACGTTGAAGTTCTTACTTTATATTTGTCTTGAATCAAAACAATTGATCGTAAATACATAGCTTTATTTATTTAAACCTAATATTTATATCAGTTCGCCTCAAAGCTATTGTTTGCAAAGCAAAGAGTACTTTAAGGGTTAGTTAAATTATTTGTTGTACAAAGAAAAGAAAATGCGGTTTTGTATCCATAAGTTATTAAACAATATGGATTAGATCGCAGACAATTAATAATTTGTTTTGTGATTTTTATGGCTAATAAAGCTAACGGCAGTTCTGCTAATAAACAGGTAGATGATATCGGTTTTAACTCTGGAAATTCAGAGAAAATCGAATGGGCGCAAATTGCTCTGGGCAAAGTAGTAGTGGCAAATTCAGAACGTGCTTGGTTATATCAACCACAGTCATCTGAAGATCGTTTTGCTCGTCCAATGGAGTGTGCTGGTAGTTTTGCCACCACCAAAAAACTATTGGATACTGCGATCGCAGCAGCGAAAGTTGCTGTCAAGTCCGACTCCAGACCACCCGCCTTGACCTCTACTCGTTGGGCATGGAGACTTGCAGGTGCATATCATCTAACTTCCCCTATCCCACAGTTATTAAAAGATGCTGCTATTGGTTTTGCTGCTAATGGTCGCTCTAATTTGAAGTCTTGGGCTTTAGAAAAGATTGAAGAGGAAACTGGTCACGATAGATTAGCTTTACTCGATATTCAATCCTTGGGATACGATGCCGAAGCAGTTATTGCAGAGCTTAAACCCCCTGCTGCAATTGCATTGATGGATTACTTTACTCGTAGCGTACAAGATGACAATCCTATTGATGGTGTTGGTTATACCTACACTATGGAACGTTTATCTCTAGGTATCGAGAAAGATTACATCGAAAAGGTAGAGTCCTTGATTCCTAATGATATCAATGCTACTAGATGTCTGCGTGTCCACAGTGCCATTGGTGCTGATGCTGGTCATGTAGATGAAAATGTAGAATTGATTGCCCAGCTTTCTGCTGCTGAAAGAACACGCATCGCTAGAGCCTGTTATGAAACAGCCTTGATGCTATTTAGTCCACCACCAGAAGGTTATATTTCTGACGAGGAACTTCAAGAGATATTAGAACCACTAAAAGTAAATTAACTAAGACTTATTAGTTTATTGAAGCCGTCATCAAAGCAAATTATTTTGATACGAATAAACACTATTTCAAACGAAAATTAAGGAGAAAGAATATGAATACTGCAACAGCTACTCAAACTGAAGTTCTAGAATTGGTTGCGATCGAATTAGATTTGGAAACTATTCTAACTGAAGAATTGGAAGAAGGATATTCCAGCGATATTAATAGCGTTTTTTAATTGATTAATATTTCAATTCAATAATATAAAAAAGGAAGGATAATTTATCCTTCCTTTTTTATTTATAAACAATAAGAGTTATAACATATTTGAGATGCCATTAGGCAACCCTTTATTCGATGCTTGGTTTAGAATGCTGTTCAAATCTAATTTGATATCTTTCTGAACAGATTTGATTGCTCTTGTTTTGGAAGTTGGTTTTTGAATTGTGGTATTTGTCATTGCTTGCTCCTTTCTTAGATTTGAATAATAGTTAGGGGATGTTTATCCCTTGAGAAAATAAAAACTGGTTTATCATCTGAAGGGACAAACATTTAAAGAATATGAATTCTCCGCCTACAGTTTGAATGGCTGGAACATTTTTTCTAGCTCTGCTTCCGAGTAATATCCTTCTTGGGGAGGACTGAAAATTAGTAGTGCAGTTTCGTAACAAGAACGAACTACCCGAATACGTTCGGCAGAAGTGAGTCCTGCAATCATCTCAACATTTTCGTCTACGTGATTGGCATCAGCCCCCACGCTGCTATGAACTCTCATACAGCGAGTTGCATTAACACCAGATGGGAGCAGATTTTTAACTTTTTGGATATGTTCTTCTTTCGCTCCCAGTGACAAACGTTCTAAAGCATGAGTGTAGCCAACACAGTCAATGGGATCGGAGTCATTAACACTGCGAATAAAATAGTCAACTAAGGACTTTGCTGCGCTAGGAACTACGTTTTGGACTAATCTTTTCGCATCGTATCCAAGGGATTGAATATCATTCAATGCCAAGCGATCGTGACCTTCCTCTTCTTTGGCTTTCTCTAATGCCCAATCACTGAGATTATGACGAGCAGCAATAGCAAAGTTTTGACTAGCCTGTTTCATTCCTGGTGGAGTAGCATGAGTAGTTTGGTATGCCCCCGCAAGCTGCCACAGATAACGATTAAGAGTTAGTTCAGGAGGATGAACATCAGAAGAAATAGCTATGCTGGCTGCTGCGATTGCTCCATCCAACAAATTTCGAGTTGTTGAAACATGACCCACACCAGTCATTGATTCTGAAAAGCGATCGCTACTACCATAAGGTGTATGAAGATTTACTTCATCGGGAGTCGCTACTATTACTTTGTTAGGGGAAATATTAACCCATTCAATTTGAGCTGAGGAAGTCGTTTCCATTCGTGATCTTGCCTCTTATTAAAATTGTGAAATTATTTTAACTGTTTAAAACAGTATCACTATCTTCATAAAAGCTTGCGTTATCTACATCACATAAAGCATAAAGAATAATTACCATAGGTATCAAACTTTAAACTTTATTTAATTTGTTTAAAATAAATAGAAATAGATAAACCTTTTACACCTTTACCCTTAACCTTTTATCAGTTGTCATAGATCGATTGGTGTGTAACATCAAATATATAAGTGACAATAATCAACAAATATCAAATTCAGTATTAACAGCTCCCAAGATTTTTAAAGTTTCGATAGTAGGCTCACTTAGTCCAGTAATTCCCTGAATATCCATTTCTTCATAAGGATTTTTTGCTTTCAAAGTTTTGGTACATTGACCACTTTGTATGTTCCAAATTTTAATCGTTTCATCTTCACTACTACTAACTAAAGAAGAACTATCGGGGCTAAAAGCAATGGAATTAATTAAAGCTGTATGACCTTGGAAAACCTTGAAGCATTCTCTTGTACTAGCATTCCACAATCTAATATTGTGTTCTCCATTAGAGCTAGCAAAAAATTGACCATCTTGACTAAAGCAAATTATTTGAGAATGTCCTACTTCTTCTTGCAAAACTTCTTGACATTCCCAAGTATTTACATCCCAGAATCGTAAAGTTCGATCTCCACTAGTGCTAACTAAATATTTATTGTCAGGACTAAAAGCAATCGACCAAACCCAACTTTCATGTTTATCCAAAGTCTTGATACACTCACCTGTTTCGACATTCCATAGTTTTACTGTGCTATCGAAGGAAGCACTTGCTAATATTTTTCCATCATTACTAAAAACAACTGACCAAATCTCTGCTTGATGTCCCTGCAAAATTTTTGAAGTTTTAGCTGTGTTTGTATCCCATAGCCTAATAGCTCTATCGTCTCCCGCGCTTGCTAAGATTTGACCATTTGCATTGAAAGCAATCGATCTTACGACTCCTTCATGTCCAAAAAAGGTTTTGATTGATTTTCCAGTATTGATATTCCACAATCTTATAGCTTTGTCTGCGCTACCACTAGCTAAAAAATTATGTTTAGGATTAAAAGCAACGGAAAAAACCCAATTAGTATGTTTATGTAAAGCTTTTATTACTTTCTCAGTTTCAATATCCCACAGTTTTATTTGTTGATCGTGACCGCCACTAACAAGAGTTTTACTATCAAGACTAAAAATAACTGAAAGAGCCTGATTGCTATATCCTTGCCACGTTTTGAAACATTGATATGTATTTATATTCCAAAGCTTGACTGATTGGTCGTAGCTACCACTGGCTAAAATATTGCCTTGAGGATTGAAGGCAACTGAATTTGTAACATTAGAATGACCTTGTAAAACCTTGAGACATTCTCCCGATTGAATATTCCACAATCTGACTTTTTGACCGATACTACTACTAGCGATAAAATCACCTTTAGAAGAAAATGTTATACACAACACAACATTAGAATGACCTTGTAAAACCTTGAGACATTCTCCCGATTGAATATTCCACAATCGAATTGTTTTATCTTTACTACCACTAGCAAGAACTTCACCATCAGGACTAATGCTAATTGAACGCACTCCATCTTCATGACCTTGTAAAACCTTGAGACATTCTTCTGATTGAATATTCCACAATCGAATTGTTTTATCTCTACTACTGCTAGCTAAATTCTTTCCGCACAGGGTAAATACTACCGAATGAATCTCATTTGTATGACCGTAAAAAACCTTAATACACTTTCCTGTAGCAACATCCCACAATCTGGCTTTGTGATCATCACAACCAGTAGCTAAAGTTTTACCATCAGGACTAAAAGCGACTGACCAAACTTCGTGGTCATGGTCATCTAAACTATGGAGGCATTGACCAGAATTAACATCCCAGAGTTTTGCTGTGCAGTCGCAACTGCTGCTAGCTAATGTTTTGCCATCGGGACTAAAATCTAAGGAAACTACCCAAGCAGTGTGTCCCTGGAAGCGCATGATTGGTTGTCCATCGGCTACGCGACGCAGAATGATATCGCCTTTGGTGTCTCCCGCAGCTAAGTATTTTCCATCGGGGCTAAAGGCTACCGACCATATACCGCCAAAGTTTTCAGCGAAAACTGATTTAGATAAGTCGGAGTTTTGGAAATTGACATTGTGTAGTTGCGCCTGGCGTAAATCGGCTTGCCACACACAGAGGTTAGAAAAATCTAGCCCTGTTAAGTCGGTTTCCATTTTAATCAGCAGATTAAGAATATTTCCTGCGGTATATCCTTTGGGGGGAGAAGATATTTCCTTGAGACTTGAGAGAATTTGATTTAGATGTTGTTCTATATCTTGTTTACTATTAAAGACATTTAAAAGCTCATCGATTACGGGCTGGAGAATAAGCCGATGCTGATTTTCTTTAATATAGTCTTTGGTAGTGGCTTTGATTAAGGCATGGTTTTGGAGTAGCTTAAGGTTTTGATGAACAATTTCTTCGCAGGTGCTTTCTGTAAAACGGTCAGTTACATACTCCATTACTACGGGCTGTTGGGTAAAAGAAGCAGCGTTTCTTTCGATTAAAGAGCGTCTTGATAAAGACTCTAGGGCTTCTAGTAATTTGATTGATGATAGGCGAGAGACAAAATCTGCCTGTAATTCTTTTAATGATATCGGTTCGCGAGCGATCGCCAGCCAATACATTATTTCCTCTTCGAGATTAGATAGTCGCTGAAACTGCCGATCTAAAATATCTCGAATATCGCCAAATACGGCTTTTTCTTGCTGTAAAAACTCGTCTACGTCCCCTTCAAACAGATCTTGAATAGTCGTAGCTACTACTTTTAATGCCAGGGGATTTCCGCCAAAGCGATCGCATAAGGCGGTTAATTTAGATTCGGTTGCATTTAGACCTTTAAGTTTGAAAATCTCCTGATAGCCTTCTGTCAAACCTCCTAATTTAAGGGATCGCACAGGAAGCCTATGCCCTTCTAGTGCCGCTATTTCTTTGGGTTTTTCTCTTGTTGTCAAAATCAAGCAACTGTTGTGACTGCTTGCTCCTACTCTAGTAAAAAATTCCCCATATTCTTCGTATCCTGAGCGATATTTTCCCGCTCGATTGGTACTATCCAAGAGTGATTCGGCATTATCTATCAATACCAGACAACGTTGCGATCGTAAAGAATCGATTAACTTGGTGATTCTTTCCCCCATTCTTTTGGGTTGGCTTTCTTCTGTTTCTTTATCCCCCGACAAAAATTCAATTAACTCAGCAACAATATCTGTTGCGGGGGGTGCATCACGTAGGGATTTCCAGATAATGCAGTCGAATTGTCCTTTAATTTGGTTGGCAAACTTAATCGATAGGGTTGTTTTGCCAATCCCTCCCATGCCTTGTATGGTGATTAGCCGACAATTTTCTGTCACAATCCAGCTAGTTAGGGTTTCTAACTCAGTAGTCCGTCCAAAAAAGTCATCAATTGATACCGCTTCTCCCCAGTCTTCCCTAATTTTAGGGTTGAATTTGGTGTAGCATTCCTCATTTAGTTTTAATCTAAAAGCCAAATAGAATTTTTCTAGCGATCGCTTGTCAACTTTACCGCGACCGCTTAATATTTTCTTAATGGTATTAATATCTAAATTTGTTAGTTCGCTAATTTTCTCATAGGTAGATCTTTCGCCATAGTTTTCTTGGTATTCCCAAGTAGACCTGGCTGTTTGCAATTGCTCTAACCCTTTTTTTGTGAGAACTACGCCGCGATTTCTCTTTTGTTTGAGGCTACTCATAATTAACTGTACCTATCACCGATTATTAGTTTAAGTAGAAAGAATTTGCATTTGAAGGGGTCTGACTCAACGGAATAATCGCTCAAATGGAAATACAAAGGTGCGCAAAAATATCAATGATTTTTCAATCGTAGGTATAAATATTTACCCAGTCTGTATCTAGCTAATCTAAATTTTGAAAGGTCGGCATTTTTCTAATAAGGCAAAAAGTTCTCAGGCTTTGATTTACCAGTTGTTTGACTCACGTTGAGCAAGTTAACTAGCTTACATTTTGGCATATCTTCCTGCTTAACTTCCTTAAAATAACTTGTAAAAATTGTATTAAGAAGGGACACTCAATTTAAGAAGGCAATATGGTATTGCGCTTTTGAAAGAATCAACAGTTTCATCAGCTTCTTCACCAAATCTCTTAACATCTCAATCTAATTTATCTAAGTAATAATACTTAGATGAACGTCATTATCTTAAACATAAATACATGCGTTAGAGATTGTAAAAAATACGTTCCCATAAGCCTTTGTTCATAAAATCGTTGAAGGAACATCACCAAAGCCTAATTCTTGCCAATTTTTCGAGTTCTCAATCTAGGTAAACACAACGGGTTTTTCTCATTATGACTAACCAAAGTATTAAATCTCAAGTTTCTAGACCAAGACCAGTGTTAATGACTCCAATCAGACGCTGTGGAAGTCACGCTCTACGTTTGAGATTAAACCTATCTCCTGATTTTTATTCCCCTTACCCATTGCATATTGTAGATTTTATGCCATTGGTAAAATTATACGGGGATCTAAACAATGACTGGTCTTATTTTCAGCTAGTTGTTGATTTGATCGGTTTGCAGAATGCAACCATGGTTAAATGGAACGACGTAGCCTTAGATCCTGTGAAAATCTTTGAAGCTATTAAGGACAAACCCCGTAGCCCTCATAGTGTTGCTTGGGAAATGTTGTTCCAAGCAGGACAAAAACATCAGGCAAGAATTGTCATGGACAAATCTTTGGATAATGTCTATTATGCGACAGAATTAATTGATTTATTCGATGATATTTTGTTTTTGAATGTAGTCCGCGATCCCCGCGCTCAGGTAAACAGCATTAATCGGGCAATCATTCATGATTATCATCCACTGCTGAATGCAATGTCTTGGGTAAAAGCTCACGATCGCGCTAAAGCATTGATTGAAAAGCATCCAGAGAGAGTTTTGACTATTAGATATGAAGACTTTCTAACCAATCAAGAAACAGTACTTTACAAGATATGTCAATTCTTTGGGATCGAGTTTTTAGACTCGATGATGGACGTTTCTAGTTCCAAAGAAGCCAACAATATTGCAATTTTATCAGCACTGTGGGAAACCAATAGTTCTGCTCCAATTCCTGCTTATATCGACAAGTTTAAGCAGACAATGACCATGGAAGAAATTGAAATAATTGAAACCGTTGCAGGAGAATATATGGACTATTATGGTTATGAAAAAATGACTCCTGGGGCAGCAAACATCTCTCAAGAAGCGATCGCTCTGGCTCAAAAATATAGTGCGCCTAAAAAGCAAGAAGCTTGGGATAGCTTGAAACAAAAAGATCCCCGCGATTATCAGCTAAGAAAATTCCGTGGAGATTATTTAGAAATGCTCAAAAACAGGCTTTTAGAGCAGCAGATAGAAACTCTAAATAAATTTGAAAGCACTGCCAAGCGAGCTCATAAAGTGGCATAAAAATTTCAACTTCTTCAATCTTAACTTGTCTAGAATCAGATCGATTATCTTACTATTGATAGTTGCAGTAAAGGACTTAGGTAAGTTGATCTAAGTTGATCTAAGGTACGAATTATTTATGACTAAAATAGTCGTACTTTAGGAAAAATTGGCTGTTAAAAGCTTTGAGTTTTAAGCTTGGCATGTCGGTCGCAATTATTTTATTGGTCGATTAACTTGTAAGTCAAACATAGGCTTTTCTCTATAAAACTCATATTCTAATTGTTCTCAATCGATTAGCTCTACTCTTTTATTAACTCAAACTCACACCAAGAACAAAAGGAGAACTCGATTCATGAATCACGTAACCACTGTTACTAAACCACCGCTAAACTTCAATCAAATTCAGTCTGAATATGCAGCGAAAAGTCCTAGGCAGATTTTAGAATTTGCCCTGGAAAAGTTTGATAATATTGCAATTTCTTTTAGTGGCGCAGAAGATGTTGTCTTGATTGACATGGCTTCTAAGATAACTAAAAACTTCCAAGTTTTTTCTATTGATACTGGTCGTCTACACTCGGAAACATACCGACTTTTTGAAAAAGTCAGACAGCGTTATGATATTGAACTAGAAATTCTTTTCCCCGATGCAAAACAGGTAGAAAAACTAGTCAAAGAAAAAGGGCTGTTTAGCTTTTATGAGGACAATCATAAGGAATGCTGTGGAATTCGCAAAGTAGTACCATTACGTCGCAAATTGGGTACAGTAGATGCTTGGGTGACGGGTCAACGCAAAGATCAAAGCCCTGATACACGCTCGAATATTCCTGTAATTCAACTAGATAATGCTTTTTCCACAGAAGAACACAAAATAGTTAAATTCAATCCTCTAGCCAATTGGACATCAGAGCAAGTATGGAAATATATTCGCTACTTTGATGTGCCATACAATCAGTTGCACGAGAAAGGCTTTGTAAGTATTGGTTGCGAGCCTTGTACAAAAGCAGTCTTACCCAATCAGCACGAAAGAGAAGGTCGTTGGTGGTGGGAAAATGCTGCCGAAAAAGAGTGCGGTTTCCACAAAGATAATATTAAAAATTAATAGATAGGGATAAGAAGAATGAACATCATCATGGTGAAAAAAATTAGATCGGATGGCAATTTGTGTCGTAAATCCGCAGAAGTTTCACTAAAGTTGGAAGATCTTAATTTAAGCGATCGCATTAACAATGTTGTTTTTGCTGACGAGCGAGAATTTAATAGTCCTGGGCTAGAGTTGGCTAGAAAATATCAGGTCAAGGCTGCACCATTTTTTGTTGTGCAACGAGAAGAGTCAACGCAAGTATATACGAAGTATTCTCGTTTTTTAAAAGAGGTTCTCAACTTTCAAACTTCAGAAAAAGAAGAGATTGCCGAAATTATGGCTCAACATCCAGATTTGGATTTTATTTAAAATTCAATAAATATCAAGAAATCTTGGTATTCCTTTTAGGCGTTGGCAATAAACAAAATAAAACTCCTTAAAATATCTTTCAAAGCTATCGATAATTGACTATCGGCAATTGACTATCGGTAATTAGCCATCGGCAATTGACCATCAGCAATTAACCATCAGCTTGATGAAAATAATTTATTTGAAGATTGTTTTGTTCTTTGCCAACGTCTTTTTTATTTAAAATAATTTACCCAATTATTGATGATTGCCATCACACATGATTGAAAAAATTGAGACAGCATCTTATAAATCAGACGCAAATAATTCTTCTTCAATATCTTTAATATATTTATTCAGTAACTTTCTAAAGATAGGTAGCACTGCCTTTGGTGGTTTCATGGCATTGATATCGGCGATCGAAAATATTGTGATTGATCGCCAAAAGCTTCTCACCCATGAAGATATGCTTGATGGTATATCTCTAGCAAGTGTTTTGCCAGGCCCCGTAGCGGCTAACGTAGTAGGATATGTAGGTTATCGTCTGCGGGGTGGCATAGGTGCTTTGATTACTGCTACTGCGGTACTGTTACCTTCTTTTGTGCTGGTGGTGGCATTGACTATTGCATACTTGCAAGCAGGAGAGATCCCTGCGGTGAACAAAGTATTTGCTGGGTTTATTCCTGCGGTGGTGGCAATTATTATTATTGCTGCGACTCGCATGAGTAAAAAAGCTATTAAAGGATGGCGAGAAATTAGTATCGCTGCGGTAGCTGCTATTTTGATCAAAAGTATTGGTGGATTTTATATTACTCTAGTTGTAATCTTGGGTGCGGGATTATTCGGTTGGCTTGCTTTTCGGTGCAAAGTAGCTAAAAATTTGGCAGCAAACTCCATAGAACTAGAATTAGAGCCATTAGATCTTAAAAAGATAGCAATTCCCTTGGCTATCTTGGGGGTGATTTTATCCTTATCTTTGCTTCCTCTTCCTTTGGGCGAAGATAGTCTGGCAAAACTCTTTGTAACCTTTTCAGGAATGAGTTTGATGCTGTTTGGTGGGGGTTATGTGTTTATCCCTATGATTCAAGAAGTTGTAGTAAATAACTACGGTTGGGTAACTCAGACAGAGTTTACTAATGCGATCGCCATGGGACAAATTACTCCTGGTCCTATTTTAATCAGTGCCGCCTTTATTGGCTATGTAGTTAAGGGCATTGCAGGGGCATTTGTTTCCACCGTAGCTATCTTTTTTCCCCCAGGATTATTGATGGTAACTATGTCTCATTTATTAGAGCGTATCAAAGGCTCAATAATTATTCAAGCAGCACTCAAAGGTATTCGCCCTGCGGTGATTGGGATGATTTTTACAGCTGCGATCGTTGTGGCTCAAACTTCACAGATAGCTTCTATTCAAGAAATTTTGGTTAGTTTACTTATTTTTGCTGCATCTTTAACAGCTATTTGGAAGCTAAAGTTAGAAGTAGTCTTGATTATTCCTTTGGCTGGTTTGGTTGGTCTGTTTCTTTATTAAATTATCGCGAAAAACTCTATTCAGGCTGGTATTTCCATCTTTGATTTACCAGCTTGTTTGTATTTAAATCAAGTAAAATATTTTAAAGTAATTTCTGTGGCGGTTTGAATAATCTGGGATTAAATTAGGTGCAAACCTATTCAAACTTTTTATCTCATGGAAGTATTATTTAACGACCAGCTTACACAGATAATAATCGATGTTCATCACAACTATCTATTACCTACTTCTAGTCTTTTAGCCCAGCAAATTGAAGATCCAGATATTCTAGGGCAGATTCAAGATGCTTGGTGGAATTTTATTGATTCGGGTCAAGTTTGGGCATTACTAATTGGTACGTTTTTTGGTTATATTTTCAAAGGTTTTACAGGCTGATTCAGAAAACATAAACAACTAATGATTTAAAATAATCTAGTTGTGTAATTGTTGATATATCTACTGTGAGCAAGCAAAAAACCTGGAGCGATCGCTTTGAATCAGCTTTGAATCCTGCGATCGCTATTTTTAATGCCAGTATTGGTTTTGATATTGAATTGATTGAATACGATCTTACTGGCTCAATTGCCCATGCCAAGATGTTGGCAAAAACTGGAATTATCTCTGAAGCAGAAGCGCAACAACTAGAGACAGGCTTAGAACAAATTCGGACTGAATATCGTCAGGGGAACTTTAATCCAGGAGTAGAGCAGGAAGATGTTCACTTTGCTGTAGAAAAACGATTGATTGAGATTGCAGGAGATGTAGGAAAGAAGTTGCACACGGCTCGTTCTCGTAACGATCAGGTGGGAACAGATATTAGACTGTATCTTAGGGCAGAAATCCGAGAAATTCAGCAGCACCTAAGACAGTTTCAATCTGCCCTACTAGCTCACAGTGAAGAACACATAGAAACCCTTATCCCTGGCTATACTCACCTACAACGAGCGCAACCATTAAGTTTAGCTCATCATCTTCTAGCTTATTTTCAAATGACCCAAAGAGATTGGTCAAGACTGGAAGATGTTTATAAAAGAGCTAATATATCTCCTTTGGGCTGTGGTGCTTTAGCAGGAACCACTTTTGCAATTGACCGCGCCTATAGTGCAGAGTTGCTAGGATTTGACAATATCTATGAAAATAGTCTCGATGGAGTAAGCGATCGCGATTTTGCGATCGAGTTTTTGTGTGCAGCCAGTCTCATCATGGTACACCTCAGTCGTTTGAGCGAAGAAATGATTCTTTGGGCATCTCAAGAATTTAACTTCATAACTCTTAAAGATACTTGCGCCACAGGTTCGAGTATTATGCCTCAAAAGAAAAATCCCGATATCCCAGAATTAGTCCGAGGAAAAACAGGAAGAGTTTTTGGTCATCTTCAAGGAATGTTGGTGATTATGAAAGGTTTACCATTAGCCTACAACAAAGATTTACAGGAAGACAAAGAAGGTATTTTTGATGGAGTCAAAACTATTAAAGCTTGCCTAGAAGCCATGACTATTCTACTCAATGAAGGAATTGAATTTAACACCCCAAGGCTTGCCGAAGCAGTAGCAGAAGACTTTTCTAACGCCACCGATGTTGCAGATTACCTAGCAAGTAAAGACGTTCCTTTCCGTGAGGCTTATAATCTGGTGGGTAAAGTAGTAAAAACTAGTCTTGCTGCGGGAAAGCTATTAAAAGATCTAACATTAGAAGAATGGCAACAACTGCATCCTGCTTTTGAAGCCGACATCTATGATGCGATCGCACCAAAACAAGTAGTTTCTGCTCGCAACAGCTATGGCGGTACAGGTTTTGCTCAAGTCGAGCAGGCGATCGCTAATGCTAAATCTTTACTTAATATTTAACGTCCAATTTAATTTCTATTCTTTACTTCGATCTATGCGTAACGCTTGGCGATTTATTTCTACTGTAATTGGTATCATCTTCCGTCACCCTGTTACGGGAACAACAATTATTCCAGTACTTCCCGATGGTCGAATTGTTTTGATACAGCGAAGCGATACTGGCAAATGGGGTTTGCCAGGAGGAATGGTTGACTGGGGCGAAGATATACCCCATGCCGCTAGCCGAGAATTAAAAGAAGAGACTGGCTTAAATTTAACTAAAATTCGCGGTTTGAGAGGAGTTTATTCCAATCCCAAGCGAGATCCCCGACTACATTCAATTTCCATTTTGATTGAAGTCGAAGCCGATGGTGAATTTGAGCCAGAAGATAAGTTAGAAGTATTACAGGTTAAAGCATTTACCAAAGAGGAACTACCTTTAGGCAACTTAAGCCACGATCACGATCGCCAATTACAAGATTATCTTAATGATGTAGTGGCGATCGCCTGATAATTAACAGTTTAAAATTACGTTTTATGTAAATTAGCTACTATTTATTGAGTATAAAATTTTATTTATTCAGTAACGTAAAGTACTGTTAATTACCACCGTAATTGCTATTGAAGTTGACTAGTATCTATTAAAGTTGCCAAAAATTAATGCTTACTTTTTTTTAGCAATACATATAATAGCTTAGTCAACTTCAGTAATAGAACAAAAAAACAAATGAGTGATCTGGGTATACTTTCTTCAGATACTAGCTTGGCTGGGCAATTACCTGGCAGTGGAATTAGAGATGATTATTTTTTCACTCTTGATAATTCTAATAGTTTAAATTTAAATCTTTCTTTTAATGGAATTCCTGATAGTTCCCAAAACAGTGTAACGACAATTATTTATGAAGATTTAAATGGAAATAGTTCTTATAACCTAGGTGAAGAAATTGAGCTATTACTTACCTCCGCAAATGAAACAACATCTACAGGGTTTTTAGATTTAACTGCTGGTGATTATGGAATAAGTCTTTTATCGATTAGGGACGATCCTACAAACTATGAAATAAATCTAGATGTGGAATCAGGAACATCAACCTCTGTTGGAACTGGTAATATCAACCCTTTCGATCCCAGTAATATAGAGCGTTACTTTGGCACTTCCTTAATAGGTGAGCAAGCAGCGGTGGAAACTGGCAACATTAATGACAGTAACCCTTCCGATGCTTATTCTCTATCTGTAGTTCCTGGAGCAATAATCAATATTTCTCTAAGTGGATTGAGCAATGACGCAGATCTTCGTGTAGTTCGAGATTTGAACTTCAATAATATTATTGATGATGGTGAAATATATGCCACCTCAGAAAGCAGCGGAACTGGTTCGGAAAATATTTTGTTGAATCAAGAAGGCGATTATTTTGTTGAAGTTT
The DNA here is from genome assembly GCA_937884735.1 of uncultured Pleurocapsa sp. GTDB lineage: Bacteria > Cyanobacteriota > Cyanobacteriia > Cyanobacteriales > Xenococcaceae > Waterburya. The sequence continues at coordinate 4,666 of CAKZYI010000810.1, read as the reverse complement.
ATCAGTATGAAGGTAGTACCGACTATACTTTGCAGTTTGACCAAGAATTCACGGGTGGAGATATAGGAGGTGGTGCTACAGCAGGTGATGTTGTTTACAGATTTTTTGAAACCAACGGTCAAACCCAATTCTATACAACGTCAGAAATCGAACGAGATTCAGTAATTACCAACTTAGCAAACTATGAATATGAAGGAGAATCTTTTATTGGCGCACCAAATCCTGAAGAAAATGACATAACTGGAGTCACGCCAGTCTACCGTCTATTCAACACCAGTACGGGAGTTCATCTCTATACTGCCTCAGAAGTCGAACGAGATTTCGTGGTTGCCAATTTATCTAACTACACTCCAGAAGGCATTAGTTATTATGGTTATGAATCACAACAGGAAGGAACTGTCCCTTTATATAGATTTTATAATCAGAGCCTAGACGCTCATTTCTATACTCCTTCTATTGAAGAAAGAAATGAATTTATTGCTTCACCAGAATATCAGCCAGAAGGTAATGAAAGCGGAATTGCCTTTTATGTGCAGCCTGTAGACATATAGCTACAGCTAAAACTGTGGATTAATCGCTGACTAATGTCAATAGATTTTTTAAATTAACAATCTACATTTGAAATCTACATTCGAAATCTATATTTTAAAAAGCGTTACTTTCTCTAATAAAGAAAATAACGCTTTTTGTTGTTTAATTATTCAAAAGCTCAAAGCTTAAGACAGTTTTTAAGATCGACGAGCAATTACAGGCGCGGGAGTTGAAGAACTAGTAGCACTAGAACGCTTTCTTCTTCTGGTTGTTCTGGCTGGCTGTTTCTCTGGAGTTTGCATTAAAAAGACAACCAAAGGACGACTGCGTAATTCGCGGTTCATCAAACGCTGTAAACCGCCCTCAATTTCCAATCGTACTTCTGACCAGTCAACTTCGGTTTCTCCATTTTTAGTAGTGCTAAACTGACTCCAGCGATCGCTTAATATTCTTTCGACAGTTCTTACTACCAGCTGTTGTAGTAATGATTGTTCGACAGATGTTACTACTCCTCGTAAATGCAGTGCTGGGGATGCAATCAATTCTCCAGAGTAGTTGATTGCTGTTGCCACAGTTATTACCCCATCTTCAGCTAGCTGCTGTCTTTCTTTCATTACATCATCTTGAACTATACCAGCACGGTCGACAAGCTCGATCCCAGCAGGGACTTCTCCATTAATACCAATACTGTTTTCGGTCAATTCTATGATGTGACCGTTTTTCATAATGACAATATTTTCTTCAGGAATACCAATTGCTTTTGCCATACCTGCGTGTTCGATCAACATCCGATGTTCGCCATGTACGGGAACAAAGAACTTGGGACGAGTAAGGTTAAGCATCAGCTTGTGGTCTTATCTGGCACCAAGACCAGAAACGTGGAAGCCTTCGCGACGGCCGTAAACTACTTTTGCTCCCTGCATCATTAGGCGGTCAATAGTATTGACAACACCGATGGTATTACCAGGAATGGGATTGGCGGAAAATACAATTGTGTCTCCTTCTCTGACTCGGATTTGTCGGTGTTCTCCTCTAGAAATGCGAGTCATGGCTGCTAGGGTTTCACCCTGAGAACCCGTACACAGTACTAAAACTTTGTTGTCGGGCAGACGATTAACCGAGCGAAGAGGCTCAAAAATATCATCACGACACTGAATATAGCCCAATTTACGGGCATGAGCAATTACATTCAACATCGACCGCCCAACCACTGCAACTTTGCGACCATGTTTCTGGGCTAAGTCCAAAATCATATTGACTCGATGTACAGAAGAGGAGAAGGTTGTCACCATGATACGCCCATCTGCTTGACCAAAAATACGATTGAGGTTGGGATATACCGAACGCTCTGCAGGGGTATGCCCTGGTACTTCTGCGTTGGTTGAATCGCTCAACAAGCACAGTACGCCTTTTTCGCCGTGTTCGGCTAGTTTTTGCAGGTCGTAGTGTTCTCCATCTACAGGGGTATGGTCGATTTTAAAATCTCCCGTGTGGATAATTACGCCAATGGGAGTATGGATTGCAACGCTAAAGCTGTCGGCGATAGAGTGGGTGTTGCGAATGTATTCGGCTTTGAAGTGTTTGCCAATTTGAACAATATCTCTGGGAAGAACGCTTTTGAGGGTAGTGCGATCGCTTACTCCAGCTTCTTCTTCTAGCTTATCGCTCAGTAACGACATTGCCAGTCTTGGTCCATAGATTACGGGAATGTCAAATTGCTTGAGGTGATAGGCTATGCCGCCAATATGATCTTCGTGACCGTGGGTTACAATCATGCCTTTGATGCGATGGGCATTTTCTCGTAGATAAGTCATGTCTGGCAAGACAATATTAATGCCGTGCATCTGGTCTGAAGGAAAGCCCAGTCCTGCATCTAGAAGAATAATTTCATCTTCATATTCAAAAACGCAGGTGTTTTTGCCAATCTCATGTAATCCTCCCAAGGGAATAATTTTCACGGTTGGTTTATTAGCTTTTTTAATCGTTTTGCTCATGTTGTTTTGCTTTACTTAATCGTTTTGTACTTTTATTTGCTCAATAAAAACTGTAAATTTGACCTAGAATTTCAGCTTGAGAAGTGTTTCTAGGAATGAAGAATAAAATCTTGCTTTATCTCTTATAACTAACTATAGTTAACTCAATTATTTAATTATAACTACTCATAAATTTGACTCGTTTGAATAGTATTATAGCTAGCTTTTTATTAATAATAGGTCGCTTTTTATCTTTTCGCTTTTGCAAACTGAATATTTTGTAGATTTAATAACTTTCGTAATTTGGCGATAATTTTTAAGATTCGATATCAAACTAGATCTAACTCTTTTAAAATCACTTTTAATGTTTCTAATAAATCCAATTGTAGCTCACATAAAGGAGTTCGCAACTTACCCACATCCCATCCCTGCAAGTTTAATGCTGTTTTAACGGGAATAGGATTGGTTGTCATAAATAAAGCTTGAAATAGAGGGAAAAGTTTAACCTGAATAGCGATCGCTTTTTTATTGTCTCCAGTAGCAAATGCCCGAATCATTTCTTGCATTTGATTTCCTACTAAATGAGAGCTAACGCTAACCACCCCAACTCCACCTACTGTTAGCATTGGTAAAGTCAAGGCATCTTCTCCTGAATAGATGGCAAAAGAATCAGGAGTTAGACATCTAATCTTACAAGCCTGCTCTAGATTACCACTAGCTTCTTTAATTGCCAAGATATTGCCAATCTGGGCTAAATTTGCTACTGTCTCTGGCTCTAGATTGCAGCTAGTTCTACTAGGTACATTGTACAACATCATTGGCAAATCGGGGGCAGCTTCGGCGATCGCCCTAAAGTGATTATATAATCCTCCTTGGGGAGGCTTATTGTAGTAGGGAACCACCTGCAAAGATCCGTCCAATCCTAGCTTTTCAGCTTCTTTGGTAGCTGCGATCGCTTCAGTAGTAGAGTTTGAACCAGTACCTGCAATGATTTTTGCTCGATCTCCAACGGTTTGCTTGACTACCTTAAACAGTAGATATTATTCTGACCAACTCAAAGTCGGCGACTCTCCCGTTGTACCGCAAATTACTAGCCCATCACTACCATTTTCTACTAAATGATTGGCTAATTTTTCTGCTACGGCATAATTAACGCTACCATCTTCGGCAAAGGGAGTGATCATTGCCGTAATTACTCGCCCAAAAGGTTCGTAGTTCATTAATTCCTCTAAACTATCAATTCTTCGCTCGGCATTAGACCCTTGCCGCAGAACTCACTTCTGTTAGCAAGTTTTTTTGTAATAATAATTCTGCTATTTGAACTGCGTTAAGAGCAGCACCTTTGCGAATTTGGTCGCCACAAAGCCACAATTCTAAATTATTTTCACTGGAAATATCTTGGCGAATTCTTCCTACCAGCACAGGATCTTTTCCTGTGGCATCAATCGGCATCGGAAAATAATTACTCTGCCAATCTTCTACTAGTTTTGCCCCTGGTGCAGCAGCATTTAGATCTCTAGCCTGCTGGACATCAAAAGGCTCGCAAAATGGGGACACGAACACAGGTAGCAGTCACTTTTAGTTCTGGGGCACCAAAAATCTTTCTGGTTTCGTCGACCATTTTCATTTCTTCTTCGCAATATCCCTGCTCGTTGAGTGGAGAGTTGTGAGGAAACAAATTAAAGGCAATAGGATAAGGTAGTACTTCTGCTTGGGGCTGTTTGCCATCTAAAACATCTTGAGCCTGAACTTTTGCTTCTTCCATTGCTCTTGCCCCTGCTCCCGAAGCAGATTGGTAGGTAGAAACGACAATGCGCTTGATTGGCTGTATTTGGTGTAGAGGATATACTGCTACCCCCATTAAAATAGTAGTACAGTTGGGGTTAGCAATAATCCCTTGGTGCTGACTAGCGGCTTCAGGATTGATTTCTGGCACCACCAAAGGAACATCATCATCCATACGAAAAGCACTAGAATTGTCGATGACGACTGCTCCTGCTGACACTGCTTTTGCTGCCCATGCTTTAGAAGTAGAACCACCAGCAGAAGCCAAAACAATATCCACCCCTGCAAAGGATTTGTCATTAACAGCTTCTACAGTTATTTCTTGTCCTTTGAAAGCAATCTTACTACCAGCCGACCGAGGAGAAGCCAATAGTTTT
>CAKZYI010000809.1 GCA_937884735.1 uncultured Pleurocapsa sp. | reverse complement strand
GTGGATAAAGAATTATTGTTCATAAAAATTAATTTACTGTAAGAAATCTCTATTGATTTTACTTGATAATTTATTTTGGCTCGGCGATCGCCAATTCTAATTGTTTTAATTCAACAATATAAAAGTCTCCTAATTCCTGTTCGGCAAAAGGTAAACTTTGATACTCAATTTTGCCTTGAATGCTAATTTGTTGACCTATTTTTGGCGGTTTTTTGGTTGTTACTACCCAAGCCCGTCCAGTAAGATCCTCAATTTGATAGGCAGAATTATCGACAAAAGGAGCTAAATGTACTACCTTACCTGTAAGATTGACAGTTTTTCCCTCTTTTCTCGCTGAAATTTGTTCGATATATATTTGTGATGGCTCACAACCAATTAAACTACTCAGTAATATCCCCCACAGGCTAATATACTTGAGCATGCTTAAAACTGGTTTAAATTTTTCATGGGAAACTAACATTGGTTATCCTTTCTACCAGTCATCAACTCCAGCTTAACTTTTTAATTTTTTAAATTACCTATGTCTGCTTCCACACCTCATCTACTTGATGGCAAAGCTTTGGCTCAAAAAATTCAGTTAGAGTTAAAAGAAAAAGTAGCAAACTTAGAACCCAAAATGGGTCGTCCGCCTGGTTTAGCGGTACTAATGGTAGGAGATAACCCAGCCAGCGCAGTATATGTCCGCAATAAAGAAAAAGCCTGTCAAAAGGTAGGAATTGCATCGATGGGTCAACATTTCCCCGCAGATGTCACCCAAGCAGAATTAGAAGTAGAAATTAAGAAATTAAATCAAGATGAAAGAGTAGACGGGATTTTGGTACAGCTTCCCCTTCCAGGCAATTTGGACTCGATCTCTTTACTTCACTGCATAGATCCCGACAAAGATGCTGATGGTTTACATCAAGTTAATCTAGGTAAATTAGTGCGATCGGAATTTGGCTTACGTAGCTGCACTCCTGCGGGGGTAATGAGGTTATTAGCAGAATATGATATTCCCATATCTGGTAAAAAAGCAGTGGTAATCGGTAGAAGCATTTTGGTAGGCAAACCTGTTGCCTTGATGCTGCTCGAACAAAACGCGACAGTAACAATGGCTCATTCTAGGACTCAAGATTTGCCTACCGTGTGTCGTGATGCAGATATTTTGGTGGCAGCGGTAGGTAAGCCAGAAATGATTACCCGTGACATGGTTAAAAAGGGAGCAGTGGTTGTTGATGTAGGTATTAATCGCGTAGCAGGAAAAGAGTGTAAATCTAAATTAGTTGGTGACGTGGCTTTTAATGAGGTGGCAGAAACAGCTAGCTATATCACTCCTGTACCTGGAGGAATAGGTCCAATGACTGTAGCAATGTTGCTTAGTAATACAGTTCAAAGTTACGAACGAAAATTGGCAGTAAAATAGGGCGTGTAGTGTGAATTAGTTTCATCTCAAAATTCACAAGATAACTGTGTTCGCCCCAGAAATTAATTATATTTGAGTGCCTGTGGGTTTCTAAAAGATTTAACAACCGAAGAGATTGCAGCAGCTTTTAGTGGTAACGTTGCAAAAGACTAAGAGCTAATCAATCAGATTGGGTATTCGATGATGAATTTCGATCTTGTTGTTCTGGTTCGATCGCTTGGTCAATATCGGTAGTTGTCACCTCAATTATATCAGAGCGATCGCTGTCTCTTTCTTCTGAAGGATTTTCAGGAAGAGCATCTAATACTTCTGCCACCTCTACTGTCTCCAAAGAATCTAGAGCAGATCTGTCTTTATTAGCTTGGTTAGTTTCTGGTTCAATTGCTTCGGTTTTATCTAGAGGATTTTCTGCTTCTGGCTCTACTTCAATTGGAGCTATTTCTTTTTTTTGCTCCGAATCTTTGGGAATAATATCTTCAGCTGAGTTTATTGTTTCTTCGGTGTCAATAGATGTTTCTGGCTTGATTTCAACTGTCGTTTCTACATCGGGAAGATCTGCTATTTTATTTTCAATTACTTCATTTTCAACTGCTTCTATTTCTTCGGTAGGGCCAGTTTTTTTTGGCTCAATAACTTTAGGAGAATTGATCGTAGTGTCTTCCTTGTTTGAAATTTCTTTATTGTTATTGGCGATTTTTGACTCCCTATTTATCTCTGGCGGCTTTTCTGGTGAAGATTTAACTGTATCTGGTTCAGTTTTCTGATTGTCTGGAGTAGATACTTGGGGTGGGATATCCGCCGCTTTGATTTTGGATTCAGCCGGCACTTCTGTTTCAATCGCTGGCTTTCGATCTAAAACTTCATCTAGTTTGGTGTTTGTAATGGCAACTTCTTTTTTCTTGCCAAACATTTTGCCAAACCCACCACCTCTGGAGGTTTTCTGCGAAGGAATACTACTTGTAGATGATTTTGCTTTAGTAGAAGTTGTTTGGGGAATAGCTATTTCCGATTCTGTTACTACATCTGGAGCTTCTTTGACAGAAGGAGTGGTTGTTGCTGTTACTTGGGGTTTATTTTTCTTACCTCGTGATAAAAAACCATTAATCGCTTGCAAAACTGAGAAATTATTGATTGCGATCGCTTTTTCGGGATTAGCTACAGCTTTTCGTAATTTTAGCGTTTGCCATGTAAAAGAAATCAACAAAACTGCTGCTGAAGCTTGCCCTAGCAATACTGCACCAGTAATGTTTCTCGCGCAAAACCATAACACCAGAGCATAAAAAAGCCCCATTGCACTCCACAAAAAGTCATCTTTGCGGTGAATATCCGACATAAAAAAAGCAGTTAAAAATAACACAAAACTGCTAAGGGCTACAGCGATTGCCAAGGCGTATGACAGCATTTTCCTTACTCCATCTGTTGACTGCTCTATATATTCTGCGGCATTAATACACATATTTGTAGCAACTACCTTAGTTTTTTTAACAGAATGTTGCGATCTCTTTCGTTTTTGACCACCAAAATTGGATTATGAAAGAAGTTGCTAAAATTTATCTTCAATGAGGTTATTTGGTCATGACTCGGAGAAAAAAGACTTTTCCTTGCGGTCATAAAGGTTTTGGTCAAGTTTGCCATCGATGCGTCCAAGCTAGGGCAATTTTTGAGCAAAAGCAAAAACTAAAGCGAGATTGGGAAGCAAGTTTTAACCAAGATTTGATTGACCTAAGAAATTTACCCAAAAATGTTGTAATAAAGTCTAGACAGATTATTCAACAACTGTCAGAAGAACCAAATTATCGTATTTTTCACGGCAAAAGACTACGCCACAATCGTTTTGTTATTAGTATTCCCATCAACCGTAGTTATCGCCTATTGTGTCGCGACTGCGGTCAGTTTTTGTCCCCCGAAGCGGTAGTATCTCACGAAGATTACAATATGGTAAAGCCAGGAAACAGATAAGGGACGAGGAAATATATCCAGAAATATATCCAAGTAAATAGCGCAAAGTTGCTTCAACAAGAGAGAATAGAATTTAATAAGAGTTAATAATTGATAATTGGTAATCGTTCATTGAAACTGTATGCAAATTTATTTAGATAATAGTGCGACGACCAAACCCCGCACGGAAGCGATCGCAGCAGCCCAAACTGTTCTACAAGAACAGTGGGGTAATCCTTCTAGTCTTCATGACTGGGGAAATAGATCGGCAACAGTTTTAGAAACAGCTAGGATGCAGGTGGCTGGATTATTAAATGCTCATAATCCCGAATCGATTGTATTTACTTCTGGCGGTACAGAAGCCAATAATTTGGCTATTTTAGGGGTTGCTATGCAATATTTGACACCCCAGCACATTATTATCTCTAGCATCGAGCATTCGGCAATTAATGAACCCGCTAAACTATAGG
>CAKZYI010000808.1 GCA_937884735.1 uncultured Pleurocapsa sp. | reverse complement strand
CATACCTATCACAGCAATAGGCTCATGTTTAGCATTTTCCAAAACCTCTAATTTACTCTGCATCTTTTTCAATGCCAGTAAAGCTTTTTTAGTAGGAGATAATTCCATATTTCAACATTGCCCTAACTGCCCTAACTGTCCTAACTGATATCAAAGCCCTCTAGAAATACGCCAATATTTCTGCACCAATTGATAGCGAAAAGAATATACGCTGCCCGAAAGATTATCTTCCTGAATCAGATAATAATCCTTCATCAACAGCCTTAAAACAGTTCTCGCAGTCTCTTTATCCGTAGTATGAGGTTCGCTTTTAAGATATTGCCATAACCTTTGAAAAGGAGTAGGAGGATTAATCGAAAGAATATCTAGAATCTCTAGAGCATAAGGCTTTTGGACATCACTATAATAATTATCAATTCGCTCGCGATAGTGATCCATTTTCCATAAATTTAATGGATTACGCAGAGATTCATTAACAATATTGAGAATTGCATCTCGGTTAATTTCTTCTGGATAGTCTTTGAGCTGATTGACTAAATGATGAATATAAAAAGGAATAGAGTCTACAGCCAATGCTATTTCTTCAGCAGTTTCCTGTAGATTAGCAACCGACACACCTTCCCCTTCTAACAAATTAATCGTCAACTCTACCGCATCCTCTAAATGCAGCGGTTGACCATCGATAGGATACATATCGTTAGTCGGATCGTTGCTGTATCCAGCACTCTGGAGATTTTTGATAATGTGATGTAAACCAATTGAACCAGAAAACACCATCCGAATATCAGGATAAGTTTGACGAAGCGATCGCAAACTGTCTAAAACCTCCATAGCTGTCTCGTCGCTAAAATTACCCAACATATGGGGCATTTCGTCCCAAATAAAGACAATTTGCTGGTTTTGTAGCGTAATCACATCTTCAATAGTTTTAGTTAGTAGCGTTTTCCAATGTTCCTCTGCTATTTCAGGAAACTGATACGCCGTAAAATAGCTGCCAGTCAATTCACTAATAAACTCTCTTACTCTTCTGGCTTTTCCTTCTTCCCGTAGATAGGTTTCTGTATCTTGCCAAATCCCTTCCACAAACTCCAAAGGGCTTCTAATGCCTTCCAAGTCTCGATAAATCGGCAGCATATCTTCGGGAGGATTAGCCGTCATTTTTTTAAGAGTACTACTCTTGCCAATCCTTCTCTCTCCACTAAATATAAAGCTTTGCTGTCTCAATCTATTCCAAAGTTCTTCAATTAAATCGTCTCTGCCAACAATTTCAGCAGGGGATATTTGCCCCCCAGGATTGGCTTTAAACTCATCCTGTTTGAACTTAAAACTCTCTATATTATCGTTCCATTCTCTCTCTGGTTGAGAAGCACCATTCCAGTCAATATTTAATTCTTGGCATAGACGAATAAAGGTATTTAAAGCGACGGGCTTACAGTTAATAAATTTAGAGACTGAAGATCGAGATATCTCTAAACGCTCGGCTATTGTACGTTGAGATAATTGCTGAGTTGCCAAAGATTCCTCTACTTTTGGTATCCATTCGCTGTTTAACTGTAAAGAGCTACGTGCCATATTGTTTTAATTGTGTTTGCTATAAGAACAGCAGAAATCGAGACTGTCTTAAAGTATCATAAGCAATCTTACTAAGATAAGAACACTGAAAATTGTTGCGTCAAAAATTTCTTATGTTTTGTGTTAAAGCGATCGCACTGTCACCATAATATAATTATCAGATCTAGTCATGCCATTCATAATTTTTTCAGGTTTTGAAATCAAAAGTAACTATACAATTTCACACCGTAGTGTTAGCCTTGTTTTTATAGAACAAATCAACTATGTTCTTAAAAAGGATAATTGACAGTTGCTCAGTAGAATGGATATCCAGCAAGCAAGACAGTTAGCGCAAGATGAAACTACCGCACCAGATAAATTAACAGAATTAGCCAGAAACAAAGATCTATTAACTCGTCAATACGTTGCCAGTAATCCTAATACGCCAGCCAAGATATTATTGAGTATTTGTTGGGAGTTTCCTAATGAAGTAATGAACAATCCTATTATTTCCCTACTACTTTTAGAAAATCCTTCTATATTGACCTGCAAAATACCTTTTGATTTTAATGAAATAAAAAAGCAAACCGATTGGGAAATGAAGCGTTTAGGCATAACAAAAGGTCAAGGTAGACAATATTTGAAACAACACTATGGAAAAAGATCGAGATTGCAATTAACAGATAAAGAATTATTAGACTTTTTATATCTTTTAAGATCTATGAGCGTAAATAATCTGCCGACTGTCTCAATTAAAACTAAGAGTGCAAATAACAATCAAATTACTTCAGCAAAATCCATACAAAATGATTGGAGTGAAATACCATTTTAGACCAATTAACTATGTTTAAAAAAAGGATAATTAACAGCTATTCAATACAATGAATCTTCAGCAAGTAAGACAGTTAGCACAAGACGAAACTACCGCACCAGAAAAACTACGAGAATTGGCTAATTCAACCGATTCAATGGTTCTTAAAAATATAGTAGCAAATCCCAATATTCCACCTGACGTATTATCAAAATTAGCTGCCCAGTTTCCCAAACAAGTATTTGATAATCCCGCGCTAGATTTACTACTTTTAGAAACTCCAGATCTTTTTTTTGGAAAAGCAGCAAATGCCTTGTGTAGCTTATTGAAGCGAGAAGTACCAATAAAGATGATTGAGTATGCTGCAAATTCATCAGATGAGAGATTGAAGTTATCTCTTCTGATGAATACTAAAATTTCTCCAGAGATTTTGAAACAATTATCTCAGAGTAAAAGTTATCAGGTGCAAGAGACTACAGCATTACATTGCAATTCAACAAATAAGAATTCAACAAATAATCACCAAGAGTTTATACAAGCAAAAATACAACAAGAAGAATTACAGTCAGATAAAACTTATCAAGAAATACTCAGAAATATTAGCTCGTTTATTAAACTAGATGAAAACTTACCTCTGCCTATCGAACGAAAAAAAAGCTACCCTCAAATTTCTTTAAGCGAAGTAGAAAAATTGATGGAGCAAAAGAAATCAGTGTTCGATATTGCTAGTAATCCAAATATATCTGTTGAGATTATTAACAAACTGCTTGAGTTTGAACGTCCTGGCAGTCATGATATTGGCTGGCGTATAGCGTTTAATCCTAGTACCCCTACAGTCATATTAGAAAAATTAGCCCGCTCTAGTTATCATACAGCAGTTCATAATGCGATCGCACTAAATCAAAATACTCCAGTACATATTTTAGAGATAATTTTGAACAATCCCTCCGCTATGTGTAATTATGTTTATGCAGCATTAGGTAGAAACAGAAAATTATCAGATAGCCATTTTTGGCAGTTAGTAAATAAATTTTCAGATGCTCGGATTTCAGTGTTTAACAATCCAAGTGCTTCAAAACATTTAAAAGAAAAACTAATAGAGGCTTTTAAAAAAGGAGTCTATTCTCCTTTACATAAACAATTTATAAGTGGCACTTTAATAATACCCATTTCTAAAGATCACCCCCATGAATTTGTAAATAATTTATTTATACCAGAGGATTTTTTAGAATTGTGTGTTGACGAGGCAATTATCAAATATCAGTATAATCTCGATAAGTTTGGAAAAAAACAATCCTCAACTTTAGGAATACTTGCTCTGCATCCAAATATTACTGTAATCAGCCTAAAAAAACTATTAGCTCATGAAGATAGATTAGTTCGTCGCAATGCAATCTCCAACTGCAAAACTCCTCAGTATATTACTGAAGTTTTGGGAATGTCATTCTTAGAAAATTTAAATAGGGATGAGCTAAAAATTCTTGCCAGCAATTTTTATGCAACAGAAGAACTTTTAAGAAAATTAGTTAATCACCAAGACATTTCAGTTAGTAGCGTCGCAGCCAGTAACCCTATTGTATCTAATGAAGTATTAGAAGAGTGGGAAACTTCTCCCTATTACAGAGAAGAAGCTTTGTCAAAAATAATGGCAGAGGAGCAGACGTTATTAAATAGATGGGAATCATCTATTTCTACTTCTAATCGCTTAAAAGTATTATTAAATTCTGAAACACCCGTTCCAATTTTAGCTAAAATTTTTCTCTCTACATCTTGGTTAGAAAGATATATGATAACCCAAAATTTTAATACTCCCTTTCCCATAATTCAAAGATTAGCTGAAGATAGTAATCAAATAGTTCGCGCTGCTGCTAATACAAAACTATTAGATAAACAGTGAATTTTGTACTCTCACATTATTTCTTTGCGCCTTTGCGTCTCTGCGTGAAACAAATCATGACACCAACTCAACTAAAAAAATACCTCAATCAACTCATCAACCAAAATATTAAAATCAGTACGATGATTTGGGGTGCGCCTGGAATTGGCAAATCGAGTATTGTGTCTCAAATAGCCGAAGAACATCAAATTGATTTTGTTGACGTGCGTTTATCCCAACTCGCCCCTACTGACTTACGAGGTTTACCCGTAGCTAAAGACGGTATTTCCCAATGGTATCCCCCCGTATTTCTACCCAGAGGAGTGAAAGGAAAATTATTCATGTATGAACTTAATATGGCACCACCAGCATTACAGTTTGTGGCACAGCAGCTTATTCTAGATCGTCGAGTGGGTTCTTATATTGTTCCCCAAGATTGGTATATTTGGGCTGCGGGAAATCGCAAAGAAGATCGTGCTGCTGTATTTGATATGCCCTCACCTTTAGCTAATAGATTTTTGCATCTACAGGTAGAAGCAGATTTTGATAGCTTTAAAACCTATGCTTTAGAAAAACAGGTACACGAACAAATTATTGCTTTCCTTTCCTTTCGTTCTACCCTGTTACACAAGCTCGATTTACAGCAACCTGCCTGGTGTTCTCCTCGATCCTGGGTCATGGCAAGCAATTTACACTATGCTAACTTAGATATTGCTTCAGCAGTAGGGATAGGCGCAGCAGCAGAATTTGCAGCCTATATTACTTTGTACAAAACATTGCCCAATCTAGTCCCTATTTTACAAGGAAATGGCAAGGCGATCGCTTTTCCTGAAGAACCATCGGTAAGATATGCCACCACTACGGGTTTAACCGTTAGGGCTACGGATGCGACTCAGGCTTACAATGCCTTTAACTGGTTGAGTGAAAAAGCTACAGCCGAATGGGTACAGTTATTTGCCGTAGATATGTTTCGCGTAATGCGCAGTAAAGGACAAATGGGTGCATTAGCAAAACTGGTTAAGCAAGATAAACAGTTACAGAAATTTTTGAAAGACTTTCAGGAGCTAGTTGGGTTTTAAATATTACCTTGTCTTATTTAGCATTGGCGCAACTTTTGGATATGACTACAGGGTCGGACACAAATGAGAATAATTCCTATTTGTGTCCGACCCTGATTATACTTTGAAGATCTACGATAAATTGAAATAGTGTAACCATAAAATTACTAAAATAGCTTAATATGGATGCCGAACAAATATGGCGACAGGCGCAAAACGAAAATACGCCACCTGAAATCTTGACAGAGTTGACAACGAGTAAAGATAAAGAGATTCGCCGTCTTGTTGCAAGTAATCCTAATACGCCTATAGAAATATTAGAAAAGCTAGGTGAAGAATTTCCCGACGCTATTGTAGACAACCCTGTTTTCGATTTACTGCTATTAGAAAACCCTGAAAATAAGTTTGTTTTAATATCTTTAGCAAGGGCATCTACAACATCCGTAGAAAAACTAAAAGAATTAGCTAATTATCAAGACCAAGATATTAGAGAAGCTGTTGTAGTTAACAATAAAACTCCCGCAGATATTATTGATAGTATTTTTGAAAAAGATATATCAATCAAGGAGATTGTAGCCAAAAATCCTCATGCTTCTGAAGCACTTTTATGTAGTCTTGCAAAAGAAAATGATTATGGTGTTCTTTATGCTATTTCTCAAAGAGAATGCCTTTCAGAAGCAATAATAGAAATACTAGTACAGTGCGATTGTCAGGCAAAAAAATTCTATCCAAATCATAGACCAGAAAACTACTCTTGGCGCATTAGAAAAGAGCTTGCTAGCAATCTTAATATTAGAACAGGCATCATTAATAGTTTACTAGAAGACGAGCATCATCATGTCCGTGCTGCGATCGCTTTAAGAGAAGATATATCAGAAGAACAGGCAATGATGCTCGCACACGATCTTTCCGACTTAGTTATCAAAAAACTTGTCGATAATCCAAACGTTTCCAATGCAGTTAAAAAGCTAATTGCTGAAGACAAAGAAAAAGTACAAAAATACGAAAAAATAAAGTTAGCTTTGGAGCAGCTAAAAGATATTAAAACGCCCATTGAAGTTGTTAATAATTTAATAGATGAAGTGCCTCAAGTTCGTCTTTATGTTGCTGGATCGCAGAATATATCAGAAGAAAACGCATTTATACTAGCACACGATCGCTCTACTGAGGTTATAGAAAAACTCTTTACAAATCCAAATATACCGCTTGAAATCACAAAATTGCTGGACAAATACCATGAATATAATCGGCATTATGTGCATCGAAAATGTAGCACGTTTAATAAGTTTGGCATGATTACTAGATATTTTAGGGAATTATCAGAAATTGTCATACCTGAGAAAATTGCAAGCAGAATAGCAGAGAGAAAAAATAATCATATTAAAAGATTACTCGCTACAAATAAAAATATATCTATTGATACGTTTAATAGCTTAAAACAAAAACTAAATTTTAATATCTGCTTGGGGTTTATTCATAATATTAATACGCCACCAGAGATATTAAGAGAGTTAGCAACAAATACAGATAGTTTAATTAGACAAGGAGTTACAGAGCATCCGAGAGTAACAGTAGAAATATTAGATAAATTAAAAAGCGATCGCAATATAAGTGTCCGCGAAAAAGTTGCTCAAAGCTCAACAATATCGCCAAAAATTATTGAAGAATTGGCAAGTGATTCTTCTCCTCTAGTGCGTAGAGCGATCGCAGCAAATACTAAAACAACCGCCAATATATTAAATAAATTGAAAAGCGACTTTAGTTTAACTGTTCGTCTTGCAGTTGCCGAAAACTATAATACTGAGAGCGATACATTAAAAGAATTATTAAATGATGAAGTCCCAAAAATTGTAGAAAGTGCTAAAGATAATTTAAGCAAAATATAAACAGAAATAAAATAAATATAATTTAGTATATGTATGAATCAACAATTAACAGACAAAAAAATAATTAGTGCATCGTTATTACGTTTGAGAATGCGATCGCCTTTTTTTGCTACTCTAGCTTTATTCGCTAAATTTATACCGACTCTTAGTATCTCCACTGCTGCAACTGATGGGAAAGATATCTTTTATAATCCTGACTTTTTACTGTCCCTTCCCACTCCACAACAAGATGGGGTAGTGCTGCACGAAGTTTTACATGCAGCATTGCTTCACGTATTGCGTAGAGGAGTAAGAGATAAAGAGATTTGGAATATAGCAGCAGATATTGTGGTCAATGGTATTATCTGCCAACAGGGTTATTTTGAACTGCCAGAATGGATTGTTCGAGATATTAAACTAGAGCATTTAAGCGTAGAAGAAATTTATGAATTACTGCAAAAAGAGTGTAATCATTGCTTGAGTAATCCTGACTTATTGGAAAGCGCGCCAACAGAAAGCGGGAATAAGGAAAATTCTTCCTTATCTCAGCAAACACAGGCTCAGTTAGAAAACCACTGGCGTAATGCGATGCAACAAGCAGCAGTAATCGCCCGCACTACCAACCAGGGAAAACTACCCGCAGGAATGGCGAGGGAATTTGGCGCATTAGATACTGCTCAATTAGACTGGCGCAGTTATTTATGGCGATATTTAGTTAAAACACCCACAGATTATACAGAATTTGATCGCCGTTTTATTGGACGGGGTTTGTATTTAGAAACTTTACTGGGAGAGTCCGTAAAAGTATACGTGGCAATGGATACCAGTGGTTCAATTGACAATAAATTACTAAAAATGTTTTTAAGTGAGGTACATGGAATATTAAATTCCTATCCCCATTTAGAGTGCGAGCTTTATTATGCTGATGCAGATGTTTATGGTGCTTACCAATTAAATCCCGACAGTGAGATTCCCCAACCCAAAGGTGGTGGTGGAACATCTTTTGTCCCATTTTTTGCAAGAATTAGGGATAATTGGGATGGAATGACAACCGCAGTTTGTGTATATCTTACCGACGGCTATGGTACGTTTCCCGATCGCACTCCAGAATTGCCTGTATTATGGGTAGTAACTCCTGGTGGCTTAGATTTATCCCAGTTTCCCTTCGGCGAAACAGTTAGGCTGGTGTCGCAGTAATATCGCTTGATAGATTTTCAGCTTGGAACATTTATTTTGCCTAATAGTATTAAATTTATTCCTTGCTCCTTACAAGCAGATAACTCAACTTTTTAAAATCTAGCTTTGTACGGCTATGCTACGTTTCATCTTCAAATTTATAGCCCACACCGACTACGGTTTTGACGAAAGTAGGATTAGCCGAATTTGGTTCAATTTTCTTTCGCAGTCTTCTAATATGGGTATCGACAACCCTTTCATCGCCAAAAAAATCATTGCCCCAAAGCTTATCAATCAGTTGAGTACGACTCCAAACTCGACCAGGATAGCTTAGAAACGTGGTCAATAAACTAAATTCTAAGGTGGTTAAATCCAGTTCATCAGTAGAATTATCAAGTGTTCTAGTAGCAGTATGCTGCTCCAAATCAACAGTAAAGTGTTTGGTTTTGTATGTTTGAGAAACTTCCTGTACTTCGTGGCGCAAACTGCGGCGCAACAATGCCCTTACTCGAGCAACCAACTCTCGGGGGCTAAAGGGTTTTACCAAATAATCATCAGCCCCTGTAGATAGTCCAATTACCCGATCTATTTCTTCTCCTCTAGCGGTAAGCATCAAAATGTAAGGATCTTTATCGTAAGGCTGTTGACGAATACGGGTACATACTTCTAGCCCATCTAAACCAGGAAGCATCAAATCGAGAATTACTACATCAGGCTGTTGCTTTCTGAAAATCTCTAATGCACTCAATCCATCGTTAGCAATTAGACAAGAGAAACCTTCCCTCATCAAAGTTTGCTCGATCAATTGAGCGATTTCATTTTCATCTTCCACGATTAAAATTTTCATTAAATTAACGATCGCAAAATCAGGTTGATTGTTTGTTATTTATTGCTATCCCGCCAATAGCAGCAAGTATTATCCAAATAATAGTATTTACTCGTAAATCAAATATAGTTACATCCAAGAAATTAAACAAAACACAGCAGAAAAACACTACCGTATAACTAAAATAGATTAATTTGGAGCTATCAAATGTCCAATTCAGCAACAAAATAGTTGCTCGATACATAATTAAACCGACAAAGCCCATCAGCAACAAACTAGAAACAATTCCCGTTTCAGCACCCAGCATCAAATACAAGCTATGGGGATGTCCAAACCAATAGTTTGTCTTTGCTTCGTACAAAGGACTAAAATTACGCAAACCCCAGCCTACAAAGGGTCTTTCTTTAATTTTATCCCAGCAAAATACCCATTGAGAAATCCGCAAAGTTTCCACAGGGCGATCGTACAATTTATCTGAAAGGCTAGTCCAAAAAATGGCGGGAACAAATTTTCTAAGTTGTGTACCACCAAAATTGTGAGCAAAAGAAGCCCAAAGAATGGCTGTGGCTGCCCCTGTAATCGCCAAAATCAACCAACGCCAACCCAAAAATAAGGCATAAGCCATAAAACTAATTACAGCCAGTCCCCAGGCGTTACGAGAGCTAGTCAAGATTAAGCCACTGATGTCTGCCAACAAGATTATGGTTAGCACAAATAAAACCTGATTTTGCTGGAGGTTAAATTCTTGTCTGGCGGCGTGCCAAGTATCTAACCATAATCCCAATGTTAGAGTAAAAGCGATCGCTAAATAAATAGCCAAGAAATTGGTATATATAAAGACAGAAGACATCCTTCCCGCTGGCACTCCTTGGGGAATTAGCTCCCAACCCAGTATCGATTTGAGCAAAGGAGGAGTACCCAAGTTTAGATACAGTTGAGCGTAACCCAGTATGACAACAGGGAGAGAAGGAAGAATCAAGATCCAAGATAATTGTTTCAGATTTCCAGGCTGCTTGATTAATTCTTTTAAAGCGATAAACAACCAAAAAAATGGTACAAAATTAGCTAAACCCAGCCAGGCTTCTGAAGGATACTCGGCAAAATCACAACCAAGCATTAACAAGATAGTTAGTATTCCTATGCCTTGATTGAGACGATTGCTAATAATCTGCTGATAATTGAGTAGCCAAATTCGACTACTCACCACAAACAGTCCCACTGCCCCCATTGCTGGAAACAGCGGAAATATCAAGAGACTTAGGCAAAAACATAGCCATGTCCAATAATTACTTTGTTGACTTATCTTTTCTATAAACCTATTCCTTTTGATTAGTAATCAGTAATCAGTAATCAGTAATCAGTAATTACGGTTATGGCAAATCTTGTAAACCATTATCAGGTCTATTTGAAACCTGCCTTTGCAAGTCGGCATAAGACTGATTGTAATCAATAATCGAAGAAAGCAAGTTACCACGGGCAGTAGTTAACTGAGTTTGAGCCTCAATTACGTCTGTTTGAGTACCAACACCTGCTTGGAAACGTAGTCGGGCTAGTCGCAAGCTTTCTTCAGCTAATTCTACTTCTTTAGTAGCCGTACCAATATTTTTTTGATTCGCTTCTAGACCATAATATGCCTGCTCTACAGCAAAGCGAATCTGATTGCGCTGGTTGGCAAACTGGGCTTCTGCAATTTCGATATCTTTGTCCGACTGTCTGGCAGAAGCACGAGCAGCACCTCCGTCATATAGTCTCCAGTTTAAATTTAAGCCTACACTGTATTGATCGCTAGTATCAAAGCTATCTTCAAAATCATCGTTGATAGAATAGGAGGCATCGGCACTCAAAGTAGGTCTTACCTGAGATAAAGCAACTTTACGTTGTTCTGCGCCAATTTCTCTTTGCAGTAATAACTGTTCCAATTCCGCACGATTTTTGAATGCTTGAACAATACTTTCTGATAAAGAAAGTGACCAAGAGCCAGCTTCTTCAATTTTATCTGCGGTTGACAAATCAGTATCATGAGAAACATTCAAGGTTTCTGCTAATTGTCTGCGAGATATATTTTGATTGGCTTGAGCGGTACTTAGTCTTTGTTGGGCTTGCGCTAATTCTACCTCGGCTCGCAAAACGTCAAATCTAGTTCCCAAACCAGCTTTTTCTAAAAGTTGAGCATCTTTAAGAGTTTGGTTGGCATCTTCTACCGCAGCTTGCTCAATTTCAACCTGAGCATCACTATTTTGCAAGTTGTAGTAATCTCTAGAAGTTTCAAATCTTGTTTGTTCGACGATGCTTTCCAACTCCAACTCATTAGATTGCAGTTGTTTTTGAGAAGCACGAATTGCAGCCCCTCTTCTACCACCATCATAAATATCATAGCCTAGGCTAACACTAGTACTAAAAGTAAAGCTGCTAGTTTCTGGGTTGGTTAAACTACCTTCTCCTCTTTCTTCAATTATTTGTTCGTTAACACTGTCGAGAAATGCACTGTTGCTGTAGTCTAATCCAGTGCCAAAATCCAAAGTGGGAAAAAGAGCGGCTCTTGCTTCTCTTAGGGCTAGTGCTGATTGTTCTACTTGCAATCTGGTAGCTTGAACATCTTGATTGTTTTTGAGAGATAACTCGATCGCTTGCTCTAGTGTAATCGGCTTTTGAGGATCGACTTCCACTTCATCGGCTTGAGTTGGAAATGATAATGGATTGGCACTAGGATTGAGTTTCTCGGTGTTATTTACTGGCGTTTGAGCAGGCTTAATAATATCATCTTGCGTGTCCGTCGACTGCGCTAACAATGCTGATTTTGACTGCAAATTAGAGCTAAAACTAGGTATCTCTTCTGCGATAGCTGCGATCGCATTACTGAATACGACAGACATACTTAGTCCTATAGTTTTAATAAATTGATTTTTCTTACCCACTCCTCTCTCCTTTAATTTTAGGATTTTGTTTAGTCTTGAAAGATAATAATCACTATCACCACAACTAGCTAGGGGAATTGTGCCACCATAAAAAAATACAAGTGATTGTATACTGGCTATTGTCGCTATGACACTGGTTTTGTCAACTAACTTGATTTAGAGCAACATGGCAATTTATCACTTAATCAGATTATGTTGTAACCGTTAAAATTTGGTAATGTATCCCAGTTAAATCAGGGATTTTAATATTCTATTAAGTTAACAATTGGAATCTCAGATAGTTTCTCCCTGCCTTTTAAAGCCATTAGCTCGATCACGAAGGCACAGCCGACAATTTCAGCCTTACACTGATTCAAAAGCTCAACAGTAGCTTTGGCTGTTCCTCCTGTGGCTAACAAATCATCAACAATCAGTATTCTGGAATTAGGAGCAATGGCATCTTGGTGAATTTCCAAACTATCTGTACCGTATTCTAGATCGTAAGATACTGAATATACTGGTGCGGGAAGTTTTCCTGGTTTTCGCACAGGAACAAATCCTGCGTTTAACTTGTATGCCAAAGGAGTTGCAAAAATAAAACCTCTAGACTCCATTCCCACGATATAGTCTGGCGCAAAATTTGCTGCGTTACATTT
The DNA here is from genome assembly GCA_937884735.1 of uncultured Pleurocapsa sp. GTDB lineage: Bacteria > Cyanobacteriota > Cyanobacteriia > Cyanobacteriales > Xenococcaceae > Waterburya. Next base: position 4,193 of record CAKZYI010000808.1, on the reverse strand, counting down.
TTCTGTCAGAAGATCTATTGTCATACGCAATCCTTGAGGATTGTTAAGCAGGGTAGTAATATCTCGAAACAAAATTCCTGGCTGAGGAAAATCGGGTATATCGCGTATTAAAGATTTGAGTTCCATAAACAACATCGGTAAATTTAGATTAAATTAGATTAGTCCTTAAGATTAATCCTTATATTAAATAGCTGTGGCATCATAGCACCAGAGATTAATTTGTTATTCTCGACAGGGAATAATATTTGTAACTAAAATATCGATTTGATTTTATGATGAGTCAATCTGCCAGTTTAGAGTCCGACTTTCCTTCCCCCGCCGAAACTCCAGCATCAATTTTAAATACTTTACCAGACATATCTCTTCCTACTAAGAGTTGTTCTCCTCGTACTCAACAACAAATTGACCTGCTTTTACTGGCATTAGAAGCTCTTGAATTAGGAGGTTCAGAACAAATGCTGGCAATGTCAAGACAATTAAACATTGATGGAATTATCAAACACCGAGTTAACCTGTGGCGTTTGCGCTGTGGCAATCCTTGGCGACGTTCTTACACCAGGGACAATCTTAGTTTAGAACAGGCTAAAGCATTGGTGATAGTAGCAGGTTATCGAGCTAAAGATCTCATGGTCAATATTCGCCAACTATTATTGGCAGAACAACAAATGCGCGAGAAGAATTTGCCCATAGAGAATCATTTTCGTCTTTCAGAATATTTAGAGAGATTCCGCGCTCATTTTCGTAGTCGGATGAATTCTCGTCGTGCTAAGGTATCAGCCTATATTGCTTCGGAAGAACAGTTGAATGAATTGGCTTTGTCTTTATTAAATAAGCTGTTATTTTGCACTGGTACAAAAGGAATACAACGAGTTTGGTTTAGTCTGTTTGATGGAGAGGTTGCATAAATTATGAATATCAAGCGACAGTATATTTTGCCCAACTGCAATTTGATTTTGGAAGGATTGGAAGATAGTGATTCAGAAAACGTCGATATTTTAGATGGTCAGTCTCCAATGTCAATTCTGATTAATGCAGAGTGCAATTTTATCGGCTCAAATCAAACTCTCAGCGGAGGACGTGTTTTTCTGGCTAACCTATCTCATGCTGTCAGTAACTATGCTCAAGGTTTTTTGAGTGGTTTAGCCCATCCCCAGGCAGAAAATACAGAATATCCTCAAGTAACAATAAATAAAACCGATAGCCATCTTCATCGTCTGCCCTTACAGCCAGAAGCAAGTGCAGATGAGGCTAAAACAGAAGTTAATCTGACAACTATAGAACTATTCGACTTAGTTGATGCGATCGATCAGTTTCATGCAGATCGTAGCACCTTACCAGGAATGACCCTAGAACTAAAGCCTGTCAGCAAACGTTATCGTAAGCCAGAACAACCATTGGCAGAGAGATTAACCCCAATAGGAATTGGTTTTGCTAGTTTGGCAATGGCAGCGGGGGCTTTATTTATGATTCCCATTCCTGAAATCACTCCTACTGAATCGACTCCTGTCAATCAGACTACCGAAACTGAGCCAGCAGTACCTGGAGGTGTTCCACCAGTGACGGAATCAGATAATCTCAACCAGGAAAACTAATTAGGTAATAAAGAGAAAAAATAATAAAGTTAAGGAAGAACAAGGGTTTTTCTATAATTTGGCTAAAATAAATATACTTAATATATCTAAACATTTAAAAAATATATTTATAATGCCTCAAACCTCTTTAAACCTCATTGCCATCGGAATCTTCTTGATGACTATGACATCTTTGTTAGGGCCAATTTTTCATATTCCTCCTGTTGTTCCTGCTGCTCTTACTTTTGGTATCTTAAGTTTGGCTACAGTAGATACCCTAAGTTGGAACAATCGAGGAGTTTCTTTACTATTAGATTTATTTGCTTCTGGAGAACAACGCCAACGCATTATCAATCACGAAGCGGGACATTTTTTAACAGCATATTTTCTGGGTATTCCCATCACTGGATATACTCTAACCGCTTGGGAAATGATCAAAAAAGGGCAATTAGGTCGTGGAGGAGTTGCTTTTGAAACAGACACTCTAACCAATAAGCCCTTTAACATTCAAGAAATGCGTCTGACTTTAGACCGTTTTTGCACTGTGTGGATCTCGGGGGTAGCCGAAGAAAAAATAATCTATGGCGACTCTCAAGGAGGTGCAGAAGACCGAGGACAGCTCAAGCAGGCTTTAACAATGGCAGGTTTACCAGAAGTAGGCTATGACCAAAAAGAACGCTGGGCGCAGCTACAGGCGACTAATTTATTGACCAGACACCAGCAGTCTTATGAAGCTTTAGTAGAGGCAATGAAGCAAAGATCCTCCGTAGAAGAATGCTATGCCGTCATACAACAACATTGTGATGCAGACTTGGTAATGAGTAATAAGTAATGAGTTATCCCTTGTTCCTTATCCCTTATCCCTTACTTCTCGGTTGTTTGAATTTATAAATATCTTTAATTACCCTTACCCAACCATCGGCGACAGACTGTAAAATGCGATCGCCTTTTTCTTGGGAAGCAACTGTTGCATCGCCCATTACACCACTCTTGCTCAATTCTTTGGTCAGCCAAGCAAAGGGTAATTTACCTTCCATATCCAACAAACTATCCTCTGGTAAACCCTGGGGATATTCTTTGACTGCTTGTTCCATTTTTACCTGTTCTGGCAATAAAGAAAGCATAATACTAGTTTCGGCATCCCCTGCATGAATCCCATATTCTTGCTCTTTGGGCGCGAGCATTTCTCCCACAATATGAGGTACGCGCCAGGTAAACAAAGGAAATACAGAAAAGTCGGGATGTTCTTGATGTAAATCTCTAGCAGCTATTTCCATAATTTGGGGTTGTCCGCCGTGAGAATTCATCAATACTAACTTGCGAAACCCAGCATTATAAACGCTAATCGCCATTTCCCTAACAACATTTAAAAGGGTAGTTGCCGTCAGAGAAATTGTGCCAGGAAATCCCGCATGTTCGTTAGATTTTCCATAATATAAACAAGGCAAAGCGTAAGCAGAAATATCTTCATCTAGCCCAGACAAAGCTTTGCCCAATACTCCCAAACTAATGGCAGAATCTACCGCAACAGGTAAATGATATCCGTGTTGTTCGATCGCACCAATAGGCTGAATAATAACTACATTCTCTTTATTGGGCATTTGCTCGATTTCTTTCCAGGTTAAATAAGGAAAATAGCGTTGAGGAGGAATAAAGCCGTGCATCATAAGCTGTTGAGCAATAAAAATTCGTTTATAAATACTTTAGGATGGTTGTCGTCATAAAACCAAAATCTTACCAACACTCAAATCGTAATTAAAATTGATAAAATTGGTTACTTGCACCCACCGAACAAGATTTTTATAGGAAAAAGTATAGATGAACACTATTGGTAACTACGCACCCGATTTCGAAATTCCAGGCATCGATCAAGAAGTTTATCATTTGGGTAGCTATCTCAAAAAATATAAGGCGATCGCAGTCGTTTTTATGGGTAATAATAGTTCTAGTGTAGACCGATATATTGAAAGACTTAAACAAATTCAAACTGATTTCGCCAACCAGAATTTCACCATAGTCGGGATAGATTCTAATCATCGTACTGAACCTATTGCTGAGAGTATGGCTGTGATGAAAGAATATGCCCAAAATAAAGGTTTAAATTTTCCTTATTTACGCGATCCAACCCAAGATGTGGCAAAATCTTTTAAAGCAAAAGTTGTACCTACAGTTTATCTATTAGATAGTGACTCGATTATTCGCTATCAAGGCTGTATTGATGATGGCGAAAAATCTATTGAAGAAGCAAAATATCATCATTTGAGAGACAGCATTTCTGCTGTATTGTCCGATCAAAGAGTATCTAAAGACAATATCGAGGCTACAGGGGATAGTATTGAATGGCGTACTGAAAATTGAACCCTTTTCCTCTAGATATCCTGTTGCTATAGACTTATCTCCAAAGCTCGTAGCTTTAATTAATGACAAAGTACAGAAAGCTGCTATGTTATGGGGAGGTAAATAACAAGAAAGATCGAGGTTTACTTTTCTAGGAATGAGTTACCAGAGGGTTTTATTAAAGCTAAGTGGCGAAGCATTGATGGGTAATTTGGGCTAAGGTATAGATCCTGCCGTAGTCGCCGAACTTGCCCAAGAAGTAGCCGATGTAGTTAAAAGTGGCGT
>CAKZYI010000807.1 GCA_937884735.1 uncultured Pleurocapsa sp. | reverse complement strand
ATTAGTCACCCCGTCACCCCGTCACCTACATGCAGCATCAATAAAACTAGGAGTATTTTCCGCTATCAAAATAATATTTCCGCGATCGTTTATTGCCCACTCTTCAGCTTCCACTATGCTGTTACCCGCTTCTTTTTTCAGCCATTTTTCGGGAAGACTCACGTCGCCTAAAATTTCTCTAGTACCGATAAAGTTATTAGTTTGAGGATTTAACCCTCCTTGCCCTAAATCGACAAAACTACTGGGAGTGCCATTAGCTATATTGCATCCTTGGGTTAATAATGGTGGATTAAAAATCTGAGGAAGTTGGGAAGAATTTTCAAGAGGATTTGCATCTTGGATATTGAGAGTAACATCACCTGAAATACCAAATTCCGAACTTGCGGTAATATCACTAAAAAAAGTTAGGCTAGGACGAGGTTCAATACCTAAAATGTTTAGGGCATTAATATTGACTCTACCTCCATCTCCAAACACAGCATTAGCTGTAATGTCGCTATTTTCTTGGGGAAATGCCACGAGAAAACCATTGCTGGCATCAATAGTAATGTTGCCCCCCGTCGCAGTTTCTTGAGCGTTGGTGCTGATAATACTGCGATCGCGCAAAAGCAATTAATCCGTCTGAAAATTGATATTTCCGCGATCGCCAGAAAAAGTATCGGCGGTAATATTCCCTTGATTTCTCAGAATTATTTCTTCGGCAATAAGATTTATATTTCCTGCTGCCCCTACTCCTGGGGTTATTGTGGAATTTTCGTTACTAGGAAAATTACTGGCACTAATGGTTGCGCGATCGCTTATGGATAAAGAGTTTGCATCAACCGTAATATTTCCCCCCGCACCATCATTAAGCAGGGCAGTAGCAAAAATCCCGCTGTTTCCCGTACCCGAACTACCTTGTAGACGCACCGAATCCCCAGCCACGATGTCAATGTTACCGCCTCTACCAGAGCCAAAAGTACTAGTACCTATCTGCGCCCCATCAATTATGCTTAGGCTTTCTCCAGCTAGGTTTATATTACCTCCTTGTCCGCCATTACTATTGGCATTGGCTGAGATAGCACTAGGGTTGCCTGTAGAGGATGTACCCACAAGATCTATTTGTTGGCTATTGATGTTTAATGTTCCTGCATCGCCAATACTATTTGTAAGGGCTAAAATCTGCGCTCCTTCTGTGACAGTCAGCCTATTGCTATTGATGTTAATATTTCCCCCATTTCCCAAGCTATCGGCTTCCACATTGGCAAACAAACCACTCGCTCCAACTTCCTTTACTTCTCCAATTAGCTTGATGTCATTGGCTTGAATATCTAAATTGCCCGCATTGCCCGTACCAAAAGTAGTGGTAGAAATATCAGCTCCTCCCATAATAAGGAGTGTGTCTGTATTTAGATTGAGATTTCCTCCATCCCCTTCTCCTTCAGTGGTGACGGATAAACCCGAACCGCTCAAAAAGATATCTGAATAACCTCTTAATTCCACGGTATTTGCCTGAATATCTAAATTTCCTGCATTGCCCGTACCAAAAGTAGTGGTAGAAATATCCGCTCCTTCTGCCACTAACAGAGATTCAGTAGCGATCGCAAGATTTCCACCGTCACCAGTTTCGCCAAAATCGGCTTGGGCAAACAAACCGCTGACAAATTCTCCATCGTCGGATTCTCCAAATATTTCAATAGCTGTAGCAGTAACATCTAAATTGCCCGCATCTCCCAAACCAAAAGTACCGCTATTTACCTGCGCTCCATTCTCTATTAAAAAGTAATTTGTATCGAGAGCTAAATTGCCTCCTTTTCCCGTACCATCAAGATCGACATCGGTAGAAAGACGAGTGGGGAAAAAATTATTGATCGCAAAGCCCACCAAGGAAATACTATCTGTCGCCGATAGTGATAGGCTTCTGCCCGTACCATCCCCCAAAGTATCGGCTAGAATTGCCGATCCATCCAAAAGACTGATGTTTTTGCCCTGAAGGAATACTTCGCCGCTGCCATTGCCACTAACTTCAATTGATGCAGCTTGAGCTAGTTCGATATTGTTGAAGTTATTCACTTGACTGTAATCAAAATTCCAGCCCAACTCCCCAGGAGCGAATTTTACCGATTCATTTGCCCCTAGACTACCCACAACTACTTTTCCTTCTGTTGCAGTTAGGTTTCCTCCTGGTAAGAAAACATTGCCCCCCACTAACGCCAACGTCTTGCCCGAATTTACTTCTAACCCCAAAGGGCGATCGCCTCTGTTAACGGTAAAAGTATCAAAATCAATGCTTAAGTTGTTGCCCGAACCTTCAACAACAATATCTTGAGGGTTATTGCCGTATTGTAAACCGATGGGAATATTGACGGTTAATAGTGGGTTGGTGTTAGTATCGACCGCACTAAATTCTTGCTCGTTGGCAAATTGAATACTATTGGCAGTACTGGCAATAAAAGAGCCGCCGATGTTCAAAGCTGCATTTTCGCCAAAGATAATGCCGTTGGGATTAATTAAAAATAAATTGGCAGTGCCGTTTGCTCCGAGGGAGCCATTGATTTGAGATATGTTGTTCCCCGTAACTCGACTAATAATATTGGCGATCACCGAATCTTGATTAAAGAAAACTTCTGTTCCCGAACTAATAGAAAATTCTCTAAAACTATGAAAAAGATTGTTGCCAACAGTTGTCCCCCCTGTAATCTCTTGTTCGCTGTTGACTACAGAATTGTTGGGTAAACTATTGTCGGGGATAACCTGAGCGATCAAGGATTTGCTATTAGCTGCCTCCTTTAGCTCCATTACATCTGTTGATCGCCCATAGCTATGATTCGGAGTAGCGATCGCTATAAAACTAGCAATCAAGAACAGAAGACGACGCATTATTTTGATTTAAGTCGTTACTTTGTTTATTTAAGCATAAATTGTTTATGTTTTACTCAAGATGCTTCAGACAATAAAGAATCTTCTCCCCAAGAAGATAATCCTGTGATTTCCAGATTGTCGCTCAAATTGACATCTAAGTTATCAGAATAACTATCAAAGGTCAATTCGTCTGTTTCTGTATTGGTGGCAGAATCAAAATCCTCTTCTGCAACTGTTTCCAAGTCTTCTTCTACAATTACTTCGGGAGCATCTATATTGTCAAATGTGGTGTATTGCCAATATCCAATTTGGAGAGAGTAATTCACGCTGGTGCTGCGTCGTCTGCGTCTGCCATCATACTTACTTTCTTTAACCATTTTTTCCACATCTTTGGTGCGATCTTCGACAATTGCATCATCGGCGTTGGCTAAGGCAACATCGTACATTTCTGACCAACTCAATGTACTCGATGTATTGATGTCCCAGCCAATAACATCCATCGCCGTCAGATCTAAATCGGTAATATTTCTCCTTTGTCCCACAGGCAAGATTGGATTCATAATTCCTTGAGAAGTGTTTTGTCGCCAATGGCTTGCTTGATAACCATCTCCACCGAAGTTGGTATATTCTCCATTAGCAAAATAACCTAGATTAGTATTGCCACCGTCAATAGAAAAATAAGGATTTCCTCCAGTGGAGAGCTCGAGCATTCCATTACTAGTGGTTGAATCAGAGTAGCGATACAAATCTAAAGGAGTAGCAAACTTAAAATCTTTGTCTTTGAGTTCTTTTTCTTCTTCTTGAGACTTGGCTAAGACTTCTAGCCACCCATCATCATCAATACCGCTGTTGAAGCCCAAGATATGACCGACTTCGTGCATAGCTACGGAAAGAAAATCGATTTCATTTCCCTGAGTACTATCACTACGCAAGGCATCATAATCCCAACCAACCGTGGAATTACCAGTAAGGTCGTTAACTACAATATAACCATCTAGCTTTTTATAATCGTCTTTTAATATTCCCAAAGATTTTGCATTAGC
>CAKZYI010000806.1 GCA_937884735.1 uncultured Pleurocapsa sp. | reverse complement strand
GGCGTGAGTATTTCAATTTATTTTTGGAGTCTTAAAACTTTGCAAATACGTTAACTTAATGCCTTATACGGTTATATCTGGCTTTATGTCAGGTATTGGTGTAATTCTAATTATTTTGCAAATTGCACCATTTTTGGGACAGGACAGTCCCAAAGGCGGAGTAATTGGCACAGTACAAAACTTGCCAACCCTAATCGGCAATATAAACCCTTTAGAAACTTTTTTAGCTATTTTAACTGTTGCAATTCTTTTTTTATATCCCGCTAAATTAAAGAAATTTTTACCCCCTCAGTTATTAGCTCTGATTATAGGAACTTTAATTGCCATCTTTTTCATGGGTGGTTCTGAGATTCGCCGTATTGGAGAGATATCTGTTGGCTTACCTAGTTTACAGGTTCCCACATTTAGTCCCTCTCAATTACAGAGTATTGATGCCTTGCTTACTTCTTTAGTGGCAGATAGTTTAACTCGCACCGAACACAACTCTAACAAAGAGTTGATTGGTCAAGGTTTGGGTAACTTAGTTTCGGGTTTGTTTGGTGGCATTGCTGGTGCTGGTGCAACCATGGGTACTGTAGTTAATATTCAAGCTGGTGGTAGAACTGCGGTTTCCGGTTTAACTCGTGCTTTAGCTTTGCTGGTAGTTGTTTTAGGCTTAAGCCAATTTTTAACAGTTATACCTAGTGCAGTTTTAGCTGGTATTGCTTTTAAAGTAGGCATGGATATTGTAGACTGGGGTTTCTTAAAACGCGCTCACAAAATTTCTCCCAAAGCAGCCATTATTATGTATGGAGTAATTGGGCTAACTGTTTTTGTAGATCTGATTGTAGCTGTAGGTGTTGGAGTATTTGTAGCAAATATTTTAACTATCGAGCGTCTCTCCAATCATCGTGCCGATAAAGTCAAGGCAGTTACTTATGACGATGAAGAAATCGAGTTAAATGTTGAGGAAAAGCAACTTTTAGAACAAGCTGACGGTCGCGTACTTTTGTTTTACCTTAGCGGTCCAATGATCTTCGGTGTAGCAAAAGCTATCTCTCGCGAACACAATCTAATTAATGATTATCAAGCACTTGTTCTAGATCTATCTGAAGTGCCGATTTTGGGTGTAACTTCTTCCCTAGCTCTAGAAAATGCAATTGAAGAGGCTGTAGACCAAGGTCGCCAAGTCTTTTTGGTTGGTGTTAGCGGGCAAGTTGAAAAACGTCTAAGAAAGCTAGGCGTTATGGCAAAAATTCCTAACATTAATATTTTTGAAGACCGCACTGAAGCTTTAGAACGAGCAGTAAATTATGTTGAAAAGTACGGAAATATGGCTGATACAGACACAATTGCTTCTCAAGTAGTTGGCTAAATTTAAATAGCAAATATCTTACCCATCAAGTTGTTAATAGTTAGTCATTGATTCTTTGTTCATTAATGCAAATTATTAATGACTCGGGCATGTAATCAATTAGAAGAAAAAAGCATTCTTCCCCTTAATTGATCACACACCCTAATTAAATCAAAAATTTTTTAATAACCGAGTCATAAAAAATCATGTTTCATTTAACATCATTGTTAGATAGCCAGTCTATCTCTAACCCAATATTTTCGCCTTTTTTATTGGCAACCGAACCTAATTCTGGAACTGCACCAATAGTTTTGGCAGGAGTTTTATTAAGTCTTGTCTTTATTTATTTGGCAAGTAAACTAGGAGGAGAACTTTCTCGGTTAGTCGATTTACCTCCTGTATTAGGGGAATTGGTAGCGGGGGTAGTAGTGGGAGTGTCCGCGTTACACCTACTAGTTTTTCCTGAAACAGGGGCCGTTGCTGGCGATTCGGTAGTAGTAACTATTTTGCAGCAAATCGCAGGTTTATCTCCTGAGAGTAGCCCAGAAGTATTTGCCTCTTTTAGTGAAGTTATTTCAGTATTGGCGGAATTAGGAGTCATTATTCTCTTATTTGAAATCGGTTTTGAGGATGTCTTGAGTGAATTACATTAGGTCGGTTCAAGAGCAGCTTTAGTGGCAGTAGTGGGAGTTGTTGCTCCATTTGTGGCAGGTACAGCAGGGTTGATGCTTATATTTAATATGCCTACCATTCCAGCAGTATTTGCAGGGGCGGCTTTGACTGCTACGAGTATTGGAATCACTTCTAAAGTATTATCAGAATTGGGTCAGCTCAAATCTACTGAAGGTCAAATCATTGTTGGCGCGGCAGTGATTGATGATGTTTTAGGCATTATTGTTTTAGCTGTAGTAGCTAGTTTGGCAAAAACTGGAGAAGTAGATGTTACCAACTTAATCTATTTGATTGTTAGTGCTACCGCTTTCTTGTTAGGTTCCATCTTTTTAGGAAAATTCTTTAATAAAAGCTTTGTTGCAGTAGCAGAAAAATTACAGACTAGAGGAAAGTTAGTTATTCCTGCATTGGTGTTTGCCTTCGCTATGGCTTTTCTCGCTAATGCCATCCACTTAGAAGCAATTCTTGGTGCTTTTGCTGCTGGTTTGGTCTTAGATGAAACTGATAAACGTAAAGAGTTAGACCAACAAATTATACCCATTGCCGATATTTTGGTTCCTATTTTCTTTGTTTCTGTTGGTTCAAAAGTCGATCTCAGCGTACTCAATCCCAGTAGTGCGGATAATCGACAAGGATTGGTGATTGCAGCCTTTTTAGTTTTGGTAGCAATTATCGGCAAATTAGTTACTGGTTGGGCAGTATTTGGTCAAGAAAAAGTCAACCGCTTGGCGATTGGAATTGGTATGATTCCTCGTGGCGAGGTTGGTCTAGTCTTTGCTGGTATTGGTGCAGCTAGTGGCGTTTTAGACAAGCCTTTACAAGCAGCGATAATAATCATGGTTATTTTAACTACTTTTGTGGCACCTCCTTTGTTACGCTTTGCTTTCCAAGGTGAAGAGGAGATGGAAGTAGAAGTAGAAGTAGCTGCCGAGAGCTAATAAGTTAGGTCAAAAATAAACAACAACACAATTGAAAAATATTTGAATTTAGGGCAGTTAATCTGCCCTAAGTGCTAATAAATAACATTTTAGAAAATACTTAAAAAAATGAATTATTCACCAATAGATCAAAATACTTTAATTTGGGTTTGCTTTACTGCCTACACCATAACCGCATTACTTATTTTACCCAATACGGTGGAATTGCCAGTCAAAAATTTAGATATTTCTAATCAACAGGCATTACAATTTGCTTCTCGATTTGTTTTACGTATTGCTTTGATTTTTCCTATGATACTTTTGTTAAAAAATATTGTTTGAATAAGTAATTTTTTATCAACACAAATAAACTCTATCTTAATTTAATCGTCATGTTAGAAGCATGTGTTTTCGCCACAGTTTTATGTGGGTTTTTGGGCATAATTTTAAAACACAATTTGGTGATGAAAATAATCTCTATGGACGTTATGAGTACGGGAGTAATAGCCTACTACATATTAATAGCTTCCCGTAGTGGCTTATTTACGCCAATTGTTGATAATAAAGAAAATGTGGCTTATGCCGACCCCGTTCCCCAAGCCGTTATTTTAACGGCAATTGTAATTGGCTTTTCGATTCAGGCTTTAATGTTGGTGGGAGTAATGAAATTAGCCAAAAATAATCCGACACTAGAAGCTAGTGCGATTGAAGAAAATAATACACCATGACTAATATAACGATCGCTTGGCTAGTTTTACCTTTTTTACTAGGGTTTAGCATTTATTTAATACCTAAGCTAGACCGCATTTTTGCTTTGGGAATAGCGTTAGCTTCTGGAGTTTATGCAATACAGCTATTTTTAGAATCGTCTTCTTTAAACCTTCAGCTATTAGATAATTTTGGCGTTAGCCTAACTATCGATCGCCTTAGTAGCTTTTTTATTTTGACTAATGCTTTAGTCACCGCAGCAATAATTATTTATTGTTGGCAAACTGGAAAGAAAGCTTTTTTCTATATGCAGATAGCGATGCTCCACGGTAGCGTTAACGCCACCTTTATCTGTGCTGATTTTATTAGCTTGTATGTGGCTTTAGAAGTAATTAGTATTGCTGCATTTCTCTTGATTACCTATCCCCGTACAGATCGCTCGATTTGGGTTGGTTTGCGCTATTTATTTATTAGTAATGTAGCCATGCTGTTTTACTTAGTAGGTGCAGTGCTGGTATATAAAGCTAACAACTCTTTTGGCTATCAAGGTTTACTAGGTTCTCCCCCAGAAGCGATCGCCTTGATTTTTCTCGGATTGTTAGCTAAAGGTGGAATTTTTGTCTCAGGGTTGTGGCTACCTCTGACCCATTCAGAATCTCAGAGTCAGGTATCTGCCATGCTTTCGGGGATAGTTGTTAAAGCAGGTGTATTTCCTCTTGTGCGTTGCGCGCTTATTTTAGAAGAAATCGATCCTATTGTGCGTTTTTTCGGTGTGGCTTCGGCAGTTTTGGGCGTAGGCTATGCCATTTGGGAACAAGATACCAAGAGGACACTGGCATTTAGCACTATCTCCCAGTTGGGTTTTATCATCGCTGCCCCAGCAGTGGGAGGCTTTTATGCCTTAACTCATGGTTTGGCTAAATCCGCACTATTTTTAACTGCGGGTATACTCCCTAGTCGTAATTTCCAAGAATTACAAAAACAGGGCATCGATGCCAAAGTTTGGTTGGTATTAACTATTGCTAGTTTATCAATTTCTGGATTTCCTTTGGTGTCTGGTTTTGAAGCCAAAATTATCACTACTAAAAATCTGTTACCCTGGCAAACCCTTGTCATGGATATTACTGCAATCGGCACGGCAATAACCTACGCAAAATTTGTTTTTTTACCATCTAATCTATTAACAAAAAATGCAAAGGAAGTAGTTAAAAAAGATGAGAAGACAAAAATTCAGTCTGGGTTTTGGTGGGCAGTGACTATTTTAATTGGTGGATTAATTGGAGCAAATGTTCTGTATTATGAGGTTTACACCATACCAAATATTGTCAAACAGTTAATAACTATTTTTATTGGTTGGACGATATATCTGCTAATCTTGCGAAAGTTAATCTTGAAGCTACCACGTGTTGCAGAAAAGTTCGATCACTTAATTGGGGTAATGAGCTTGATGTTAATTTTGGTCTTTTGGATGGTCAGAATATGATTGAATAATTTAATAAAAACTCCTTTTAAAAAATCATGTACAAATCAATCATTTTTGTTCTAAAAGATCTGCTTAGTAAAAGAAGTAGGGGGATTAGAGAAAATAATATACTATTACCTCAATAACTCTGGCTTTGCTAATTTTACCTTTTTTAATTGGGTTTATTATTTATTTAATACCTAAATAAGATCGTGTTCTTTCTCTAGGAATGGCATTAGTTTCTGTTGCTTATGCAATACATATATATTTAATGTCATCGCCTCTAAATATTCAGCTACTAGATAGTTTTGGCGTTAGTTTATTGGTTGATGAATTAAGCAGCTTTTTCATTTTTACTAATGCTTTGGTTACAGCAGCGGTAATTATTTATTGTTGGCAAACTGGCAAAAAAGCCTTTTTTTACGTACAAATTGCGATGCTCCATGGCAGCGTTGATGCTACTTTTATCTGTGCCGATTTTATTAGTCTGTATGTAGCTTTAGAAGTAATTAGTATTGCTTCGTTTCTATTGATTGCGTATTCCCGCACAGATAGATCTATTTGGGTAGGGCTACGCTATCTGTTTGTCAGTAATGTGGCAATGCTATTCTACTTGATTGGGGCAATTTTGGTATACCAAGCCCACAATTCATTTCATTACGCAGGTTTACGAGGTGCTCCTACCGAAGCAGGGGCGTTAATATTTCTGGGACTATTAGTTAAGGGGGGAATTTTTATTCCTGGTTTATGGTTACCCCTAACTCACTCGGAATCAGAAAGTCCAGTATCGGCTATGCTTTCGGGGGTGGTAGTTAAAGCAGGGGTATATCCCCTATTACGTTGCGCCCTCAGCCTAGAGGAAATAGATCCCATAGTGCGACTGTTTGGAGTCTGTACTGCTGTTTTAGGAGTAGGTTTTGCGGTACTGGAAAAAGATACCAAGCGGATGTTAGCTTTTCATACTATATCACAATTAGGTTTTGTGCTGGCAGCCCCCTTAGTCGGTGGATTATATGCCTTGACTCATGGCTTGGTGAAATCTGCTTTATTTTTAATTGCGGGTGTTTTACCCAGTCGTAATTTTAAGCAATTGCAGCATCAACCCATTGATAATAAGATTTGGCTAGTATTAGTAATTGCCAGCTTTTCCATCTCTGGCTTTCCTTTGCTATCAGGCTTTGGGGCAAAAGTTCTCACCAGTAAAAACTTCTTACCCTGGCAAGTTATAGGGATGAATATCGCTGCTTTGGGTACAGCTATTTCCTTTGCCAAATTTATCTTTTTACCCCGTCAAAAATCAGCCCAACATGAGGTAAAAAAAATTCACTCTGGGTTTTGGTGGGCGATGGGTATTCTACTTGGAGGTTTATTTGGAGCGAATATTTTCTACTACAAAGCTTACACTTTAGCCAATACGATTAAGCCTTTAATAACTATTGCTTTAGGTTGGCTGGCATATCTGGGGATATTTAAAAAATTGGCGATTAAACTACCCCGTGGTTTTGAAAGATTCAATCACCTAATCGGCACGATGAGCTTGATGTTAATTTTACTTTTTTGGATGCTATGGGCGCAATTACAATTCTCAACATAGTCTTACGACTGGCTATATGGTTTTTATTGACTGACGATTTTAGTTTGCCAAACATTATTATTGGTATGGCGATCGCTTTTTTAATACCCCTCAGTCGTAAATCTTCTAGTACGTTAAAAGACTGGTTGCGAATTTTGTGGGAAGTTATTGTTGCAGTTCCCCAAGCATATTTAGAAGCATTTGAAATTATCTTTCGTCCCCATAATGATGAAGATATTATTCGCAAAAAAGTCAAAGTAAGACGTAATTCAGGACTAATATTTTTGGATATTTTCCTAATAACTTTTACTCCTAAAACTATTGTCGTCAAATATGACGAAGAAGGATGGTATGAAATACATCGAGTTAAACGAAAAATAAGAAATAAGAAATAAGTAGGGAAATGGATTCAATTTTAATTGCAATGATTTTGGCTTTGTTAATTCCTATATATGAAGCATGGCAAGATGATGATATTTGGCAAAAAATGTTGGCATTTGCCAGCATTGCCACTAAAACATCAATTATGATGTTAGTGATTTCTGTCCTGCGGGATGACTGGTCAATTGGGGTGGTGGCAGTAATTACTCTAAGTGTTGGAGAGGCTGGTTTGATGTTACTAGCTCACTTGATTAAGAGGTTGAACGAAGCATGATTGATACTTTAAGTTATGGTCTAATTATTGTTGGTATTATCTTCTGGTTTTGGGGAACATTACCCTTAATTGGTAATAGGTCGGTGCTATTTAAACTTCATAGTCTTTCTGTATCCGATACCCTTGGTTCAATGGCTATTGTTGTCGGTCTATTACTGAAAATACCTAATGAATGGTCTTTACTAGTTTTAGCAATTATGACCTTAGCAATTTGGAATACAGTACTAGGTTATGTGTTGGCATATTGTTCTAGTAGTAATGAAAAAATAATCAATAAAAAATAAACCAAAAATGATCGATAATTATGTTTATGTAATCGTAGCATTACTGCCTTTATCAGCATTAATGTTAGTAACTCAAACTAATCCTTACAATGCCTTAGTTATTAGAGCAATATTAGGTGCGGTTGCAGCTTTAGTATATTCAGTTTTGGGTGGAGCAGATGTAGCTTTGACCGAAGCTTTAGTAGGAACGATGTTAGCCGTTACCTTATATGTAATTGCTGTTCGATCTTCCCTAGTTATGCGCTTAGGAATCTTAGCCCAAAAACCTGACCTGACTGAAGATTACATAACAGAATTTATTGCCAGTTTGAGAAAAGTTATTAAAAAACATCATCTTCGTTTAGAGTTAGTTGAATACCCAGATCGAGACTCATTAAAACAGGCACTTTTAAACCGAGAAATTCATGGTATTTGCGATCGCTCTGGAACTTCCAACATAGATAACAATCCCGTTTATCAAACCACAATTAGAGTTCATCGTTTATTTGAAATTTTACAAAAGGAGTTTACCTATCCCGATCTAAAAATCAGTTATATTACCCCACCTAATTCAGAGGACAAACACTAATGAAATGGATTTATGTCATGGCAGGAATAGCATTATTTATTAAAATGCTAATCATGCCTAACCCTACGGCAGAATGGACAGAAATGACGATCGCCGAGTCGATTGTAGGAGATGCGGGAGTATCTAATGCAGTCTCAGGAATTATTTTTCGCAGCCGCCTTTGTGACACCATTTTTGAAGTAGTAGTATTTACATTCGCAGGTTATGGAGTTGGATT
>CAKZYI010000805.1 GCA_937884735.1 uncultured Pleurocapsa sp. | reverse complement strand
GAGTACGGGCATTTGCTCCTAAACCCGAACCAAGGGACCGCCCAACTAAACTACAGCCCTCTCCTGCTAACTTCTCGACAATAGCGCCTATATCACCGAGGAAATCGATTAGATTATACGAGCCTCCTTTGCCAACGCGATCGCTTCTACCATGTCCCCGTAAGTCTGGGGCAATTACTCGATAGCCTTTTTGAGCTAAATTGATCGCTACTTCTGACCAAGCTGCACCCTGTTCTAAAATACCGTGTAAACACAGCACCAATGGCCCTTCTTCAGGTCCCCAAGTGCAAAGACATATTTTTAGACCTCTAATGTTAATTAGGGTTTCTTGCATGGGTAAAATATCGCTATCGGCTTCTTGAGTAAGCTCGTATTTTAGCTGCTGTGCTAATTGTTGCGTATAGGTGCTTAATATTTTGGGAAGTTTTATTTCACGCCAGGTTTGGGCTAATTTAGGGTCGATGGTTTGACGATTGAGAAAATTGGGATCGCCAACAGACATGGCTGTATTATTTACGCCGTCAGTCATGCGATCGCCTTGATAGGGAGTTAACAGGGCTTCATCAAAGGGAATTTCTAGGAATTCACAGATACCTGTCATTACCTGGCGAGGTTTACTGACAAGATCTTCATAGTAAACTAAGTGGTAGCGATCAGGGTTTATGTCCTCGGCAAAATTAATAATGTTTTGGTTACTATTGCGCCAAATTAATTCTGCCATTTCATAAGGATCGCCATTGCCAGATCCTACTAGCTTATCCATTCGCATTCGCGTAAAGGATTCGATTACGGAATAGGGATGACGCACTAAATGAATGTATTTAGGGTTGTTAAAGAGCTTTTCGGCTTTATCTAAAGTGTCACGGTTGCTGGCATAGGTAGGAGACTTATCTAGTAATAATTTTTCTCCTGCTAGCTGTTGCAGCATTTGATATACCTGGGCTACTGAAAGATTTTCTTCAATTAGCCCTTCGACTAAGGTTTGGCTTTCTGCTGCATTTATACCTTTTAGTGCCATAAATGCTCGTTTCAAGCCTTCTCCTAATTGTGAAATGCCTAACTCTGCTTCCCTCTCTTTCATTGTTTCGAAAGGTAGTAGATGAAGTTCTGGGGGGGAAGATAAATCTGGGTGTCCAGCAAGCATAACTCGTAGTAAAGTGGAACCAGAGCGAGGACTAGAGAGAATAAAGGCAGCAGGGGGTAGTTTGCTGGTTAATAAATTGGTTTTTAATTGATTATTAGCTTCGATAGCTTTTTGTGTAACCTTGTCGTGGGCTTTGGCTAATTCCGCAACTAAATATTCTGCTAAAGCTGTAATTTGAGGATGTTCGTAAAATTCTCTGGGATAGAGAATTAATTTTAAATCGGTTTTCAATTGATTGATGGCTTCCATTACCATCAAAGAATCCATGCCAATATCTAGCAAGCTAGCATCTACAGACAGGTCAGCGGGTTCAATTTGCAAAATTTCGGCGATCGCTTTTTGTAAATAGCTAGTCAAATATTCTGCACGGTTTTCAGCTTTAGTAGCTAATAATTTGGCTAAAATTTGATTGTTTTTGACTAAATCTTTTTCTGAGTCAGACTGACTAACTAATTCAGCAAAATAGTTTGATTCTTGTAAATAAGTAAATTTATGGCTTAACTGTTGCCAATCTGCACTAATTACTCCAACTTGAGCCAAATCAGTAGTTAAGACTTGTTCTAAAGCATCTAAGCCAGCTTCAGGTGAGATTAAATTTAACCCTTTAATGTTGAATCCTTGGTTAATTGCCATACCACTTTCTCCCCAAGCACCCCAATTAATGCTGGTAGCAGGTAAACCTTGACTACGACGATAACGAGCGATCGCATCTAAACCTGCATTAGCTACACTATAGTTACTTTGTCCAGGCGATCCGATTAAGGAAGCGATGGAAGAAAATAGGACAAAGAAATCTAGATCGGCATCTTTAGTTAGTTGATGTAAATTCCATGCACCATTGGCTTTGGGAGAAATTACTTGATTAAATCTATCCCAAGTCTGTCCTTGCATTAAACCATCATCAAGAACTCCCGCAGCGTGGATTATGCCTTTGATGGGCAATGGGGAAACAATATTTTTTATTGCTTCGTAGTTAGTTATGTCTGCTTGGATGCTGTTTACTACGACTCCTTTTTTCTTTAATTTACTTATGATTTCTTTGGCATTTTTGTTGGGTTTACTTCTTCCCAAAAGAATTAGGTTTTTGGCTCCTTTTTCTACTAGCCAAGCAGCAATTTTTAAACCTAATGAACCTAATCCTCCAGTAATCAAATAAGAATTTGCAGAACTAATATTTAAAGCCTTATTGACTGTTGGTTTTTCTTGCCTTAGTAAGCGAGGAACATATATGTTATTTTCTCGTAAAACAAAGCGGTCTTCTTTATTATTTTCGGCAGCAATTATCTTGAATAAATTTTTGTTTTCTACTTCATTTTGCTGATTGCCAAGGTCGATAATTCCACCCCACAATTCAGGATGTTCTATTGCGATCGCATTGCCCAATCCCCATAAGCAGCTTGAAGCTATAGCATTACTATTTAATTTACGATCAATTTCTTGACTACCTTTAGTTACTAACCAGATTGGTGCAGTTATAGAATTAGCAGATAAAAATTTGACTAGATTTAGAATATTGCTACATTGTTGCTTTCGATATTTATTAATTGTATTAATATCTTCTGTATCAGGACTATTTAAACCAACAAAATATATGATGCTGTCTGCATCTTTATATTTTTGAAAAATCTGATTTAAATAATCAACCTCTAGTTGATCCTTAGCAAAAGCAGCGTTGCTTATGCCATATTTATTTAAATATCCTGAATGAATGTTTTGTACATTTTCAGCTTCTGAGACAAAATATAAATGCGTTCTAGAATTGTGAGCTTGGGAAATAGATTGCTCGTATCGATTATTTATTAGCTGCCATTTAATTTGATAATAATCTGGCTTATTAACTGCCTTACTTTGCCCTGGTAAATATACCTTGAGTTTATTATTTGTTGTTTCTTGAGGAGTCAACCAATAACTTTGTCTCTGGAAGGGATAAGTAGGTAAAGCAATTTTATTATTATTTTCTAGAGCAATATTTTGCCAATTAATATTAATTCCTTTGGCATATAAAACAGACAAACTTTGAATTATTTGTTGCCAATCTTTTTTCCTTGGGCGCAAACTAGGTAACCATTCTGTATTGGGTTTTTTATTATCTGATAAAGCAGAGCGTCACATACCCAATATTATGTGTGTTGATCCAATTTCTAAAAAGAAATTACATTCTTGCTGTAACGTCTGCATTCCATCAGCAAACCTAACTGGTGCAATTACATGGTCAATCCAATATTGAGCATTTGCTATTGACTCTAAAGCTATTTCTCCCGTAACATTAGAAACTAGCTTAATTAGAGGGGGATGATATTCTACTGATTCGTCAACTTCTTTAAATTCCTTCAAAATATGACTCATCAAAGGAGAATGAAAAGCATGGGAAACAGTTAATTTCTGAGTTTTTGTATTTTGATTTGCAAACTGGTTAATTATCCTTTGAATAGAAACTTTTTCACCAGAAATAACCACACTTTGGGCTGCATTAATCGCTGCGATCGCAACTTTAGCAAAGGGTTCAATTATTTCAGACACTTCAGATTCTGTAGCAAACACGGCATACATCTCTCCCTCTTGGGATAAACTTTGCATCAATTTACCCCTAGTCGCCACCAGTTTTAGAGCATCTTCTAAACTAAATACTCCTGCAATAGTTGCTGCAACATATTCCCCCACGCTATGACCAATCAATGCAGTGGGTAAAACATCCCAACTAATCCACATCTGCGCCAAAGCGTATTCTAAAGAAAAGATTGCTGGCTGAGTGTATACGGTTTCGTTGACTAGTGAAGAGCCTGCTGAATATAAAACTTCTAAAAGGGGCTTTTCCAAATAGCGATCAAGAATATCGGCGCAACGATCTAAAGCCTGTTGGAATACTGGCTGGGTATGATAGAGTTGGTAGCCCATATTGGCATATTGCGAACCTTGTCCTGTAAACAAAAAGGCTATTTGGTTATCCTTCTCTGTTTCCCCTGCAACAATTCCTCCTTTAATTTGTCCTGCGGTAAACTGGGCTAGTTTTGATTGTAGCTGTTCTTTTGACTCACAGGCGATCGCTAGGCGATAATTAAAGTGAGTACGTCCAGTATTAGCGGTATAGCAGATATCAGCTAAGTCCGTATCTTGATGTTCTACTAAATAATCCTTGTAACTTAACACCAAATCATTCAAAGCAGTCTCACTCTTGGCTGAAAGAGTTAACACCTGCAATGGATGCTCTAATCTTTCTTCTACATCCCCATTCCCCGCAACTCCTTCGCCAACAACAACATGGGCATTAGTCCCTCCAAAACCAAAAGAGCTAACTCCTGCGTATTTTTGCTCTGAATCCCAGGGCTGTATTTTTTGGGGAATGGTAATACTCGTATGGGAAATATCAATTAAGGGGTTGAGCTTTTTAAAATGC
>CAKZYI010000804.1 GCA_937884735.1 uncultured Pleurocapsa sp. | reverse complement strand
GCTGGTGCGGGCTATAGTTCATCTGGGGGCCTATTTGGTACAGTAAGTTATCAACAAAAGAATTTTGGCGGTAATAATCAAACTCTAGGAACAGACATATCATTAGGCAATAATAGTCTGCTATTTGATGTTAACTTTACTGATCCTTGGATTGGAGGTAGTGAAAGTCGCACTTCCTATACAGTAAATGCTTTTCGCCGCCGTTCAATTTCTTTGGTATATAACGGCGATGATGATATTGAGACTAGAGACACTGATGAAGACCTTGATGATGATAATAGCAGTTCTCCTCGTATCATCCGCACAGGAGGCGGCATCACTTTTGGTCGTCCTATTCCTGGCGATCCTTTTAAAGCCCGCGAATGGTCTTTATCTACAGGACTTCAATATCAGCGAGTGGAAGTGAGGAATAGCGACGGGGATATTGTTTCAGAATCTAGACCAGAAGACGGTAGCGAACTTTTGGCAGCTAGTGATGATGGTACAGACGATTTATTTATCCTTCGCTTTGGAGCAAATCGCGATCGCCGTAATAATCCGTTACAACCAACAAAAGGTTCTGTTTTGAGATTGGGAACAGAACAAACGATTCCCATTGGTTCAGGAAGCATTTTGTTTAATCGCGTGCGAGGTAACTACAGTCGATACTTTCCGATTAATATTATTCGTTTTAGCGATGGCCCAGAAACTCTAGCTTTTAACATTCAAGCGGGGACAATATTGGGTGATGTTCCACCATATGAGTCTTTTATTTTGGGTGGCAGCAACTCCGTTAGAGGTTTTGGAGACGGCGAGGTTGGTAGTGGTCGCAGTTATTTTCAAGCTACGGCAGAATATCGCTTTCCAATTTTTAAAATAGTTGGCGGTGCATTATTCTTTGACTATGGCACAACTTTAGGTTCTGATGATGCTGTCCCAGGAACACCATCTATAGTCAGAGAATTACCTGGGGCTGGTTATGGCTATGGTATTGGTGTTAGAGTACAGTCTCCTTTGGGTCCAATTCGCGTTGATTACGCAATTAATGATGATGGTGGTAATGAAATCCAGTTTGGTATCGGAGAAAAGTTTTAATTGTATGCCTTAAAAGATTTCTCAATGGATATATCGAAGTGTATCCGTAATAGATATCCTCGAATAAGTTGCGGACACACAAATGTCCTTACTTTTAGGGCTAATTACTGATTACTGATTACTGATTACTAATTACTGATTACTGATATGGCTAGTACATTAAAAGCTGAATTTACTTTATCAGGGGTAGGATTGCACTTTGGGGTTGATACTAAAGTGAAGGTAATGCCAGCAAACACTGGAGATGGTCGCTATTTCGTGCGCGTAGCTCTTGCGCTAAAGCCCATAATCCCTGCTAAAGTTGCAGCAGTGGGACTAACTACTTTATCTACAGAATTGGTAGGGCAGGAAGGGAAGGTAAGATCCGTAGAGCATTTATTAGCTTCCCTATCAGCCTGGGGAGTAGATAATGCCAGGATTGAAATTGATGGGGAAGAAGTACCGCTGCTAGACGGTTCGGCTAAAAATTGGTGTCAGGCGATCGCCGAAGTGGGAGTAATCGAGCAAGACTCTACTAAAACTGAGCCAAAAAAAACCATTGCCGAACCCATTTGGATTAGGGAAAAAGATATTTTTGTTGCTGCTTTACCCGCACCTGCTACCCGATTTACCTATGGCATTGATTTCCCTTATCAGGCAATTGGTAATCAGTGGCATAGTTGGAATCCATCCCAAGAAGATTTTACTAGTGAAATTGCCCCTGCTCGTACATTTGGTTTTGCAGAGCAAATAGAGCAGTTACAACAGGCTGGCATGATTAAAGGTGGAAGCTTGGAAAGCGCTTTGGTATGTAGTCATTCAGGATGGGTCAATCCTCCTCTAAGATTTACGAATGAACCAGCCCGTCATAAACTATTAGATTTAGTAGGGGATATGAGTTTATTGGGTCAGTTTCCGATCGCTCACATTATTGCCTACAAAGCTAGCCATAAGCTGCATACTCAATTGGCAATTAAGCTTACTGAGATTGGTAATTAATAATTAGTAATTAGTAATTAATAACTTAAAGAATGGATTCTGTCATCGAAACTACCGAGAACTCAATCAAAACAACCCTCAACGTTCAAGAAATTCATCAGCTACTGCCTCATCGCTATCCTTTTGCCTTGGTCGATCGCATTATCGACTATGTACCAGGGGAGAAAGCGGTAGGAATTAAAAATGTCACTTTTAACGAACCTTTTTTTCCTGGGCATATTCCTGACTTTCCTTTAATGCCTGGGGTGTTAATGGTGGAAGCAATGGCACAAGTGGGAGGGATTATTCTGGTTCAGTTACCAGGAATGAGTGGTAAATTCTTTGCCTTTGCAGGAATTGATAAAGTTCGTTTTCGTCGTCCTGTTGTACCAGGCGATCGCTTGACTATGACAGTAGAACTTCTATCATTGAAACAAAAGCGTATTGCTAAAATGCAGGGTAGGGGCGAAGTAGATGGAGAGCTGGCAGTAAAAGGAGAGATGATGTTCTCTCTAATTGACAAGTAGCTACAATAACGATCTAAAAACGCTTTTTTCCTTTGATCCGATGTTTAACAACATAAGGAGACTAATCTACATCAGCCTAACCTCTAACCTCTGGGAGAATTGATCTTGAGAACCTTGATTCATCCGACTGCTGTTATTGATAACCATGCCAAAATCCATCCAACGGTAAAAGTTGAACCCTATGCGGTAATTGGGAGTCAAGTTACTATTGGTGCCAATACTGTTGTTGGCAGTCATGCAATTATTGATGGACTAACAACAATTGGTAAAGATAATCAGATTTTTCCTGGTTCAGCTATTGGTGTAGAACCTCAAGATCTCAAATATCGAGGGGCAAACAGCCAGGTAATAATTGGCGATCGCAATCGCATTCGCGAATATGTAACCATTAATCGCGCCACAAATGAGGGGGAAGCGACTATTTTGGGCGATGACAATTTACTGATGGCATATACTCACATAGGTCATAATTGCGTTATTGGTAATGAAGTAATTATGGCTAACAGCGTGGCGGTGGCTGGTCATGTTCACATTGAATCGATGGCAATCATCAGCGGTGTATTGGGGGTGCATCAGTTTGTCCATATTGGTAAAATGGCAATGGTGGGAGGTATGAGCCGTATTAGTCGCGATGTTCCTCCCTATATGATGGTAGAAGGGAATCCTGCTAAAGTGCGATCGCTTAATTTTACTGGGTTAAAAAGACGGGGTTTTTCTAATGATGAAATTCGCCAACTAAAAAAAGCTTTTAGCTATCTTTATCTGAAAAAAATGCCGATAAAAGAAGAGAACGTTAATCTAGCAGAACTAACTGAAAATCAACACATTCGGCGTTAGCTACTATTTAATAAGTCATTAGTTATTAGTTATTAGTTATTAGTTATAAGTTATAAGTAATCAGTAATCAGAAATTAAGATCGTTGCTACCCTACTATAAAAAAGAGCGGAAAACATTGATGGTAATTTTTACGTTGATTCTAGCTGCATAGATTGTGATACCTGTCGTTGGATAGCACCAAGGATATTTAATCGCCAATCATCTATGTCTGCGGTGTATTATCAACCACAAACAGAAGCAGAAAGAATTGGTGCTATGCAAGCTCTTTTGTCTTGTCCCACGGCTTCTATTGGTACAGAAAGTAAACCTAGGGATGGTAGGCAAAGACAGCAAACTTTTCCCATACAGTTTGAAGATAGTGTTTACTACT
>CAKZYI010000803.1 GCA_937884735.1 uncultured Pleurocapsa sp. | reverse complement strand
ATAGAGTTCCCGCTTTTTCTTACGATCAGATTGAAGAAATTATTGAATCAGACTTTAGCAAGCCCATCGACAAGCTGTTTTCTCATTTTGACCCTATCCCTCTAGCAGCAGCTAGTTTGGGGCAGGTACATAGAGCAAAGCTCCACAATGGGGAAGAGGTAGTCGTAAAGGTACAACGACCAGGTTTAAAGCAGTTATTTACAGTAGACCTAGTTATTTTGAAGCAAATTGCTCGTTACTTTCAGAATCATCGTAAATGGGGCAAAAATAGAGACTGGCTGGGAATTTATGAAGAATGCTGCCGAATTTTGTGGGAAGAAACAGATTATTTAAAAGAAGGTCGCAATGCCGATACTTTTCGCCGTAATTTTAGAGATGAAGATTGGGTCTGTGTCCCTCGCGTTTATAGGAAATACGCTTCTCCTAGAGTATTGACTTTGGAATACATGCCAGGAATAAAAATCAGCCACTACGAAGCTATTGAAGCGGCAGGTATGGATCGCAAAATATTAGCTCAATTGGGAGCCAAAGCTTATCTACAGCAAATTCTTGATGGCGGCTTTTTTCACGCAGATCCTCATCCAGGCAATCTGGCTGTAAATACGGATGGAGCTTTAATATTTTATGATTTTGGCATGATGGGTCAAATTGAAAATAACATCCGTGAAGGTTTGATGGATACCCTGATGGGCATTAGCCAAAAAAATGGCGATATGGTGGTTAAGTCTCTAATCAACTTGGGTGCTTTAGTCCCCACAGGGGATATGACAACCGTTAGGCGTTCGATCCAGTACATGCTGGATAATTTTATGGACAAACCATTTGAGGAACAGTCTATTGATGCCATTAGCGAAGATCTTTACGATATAGCTTATGGTCAACCATTTCGTTTTCCCGCAACTTTTACTTTTGTAATGAGAGCTTTTTCTACCTTAGAAGGAGTTGGCAAGGGTCTAGACCCTGAATTTAATTTTATGGAAGTCGCTCAACCTTATGCAATGCAGATTATGACTAGTACTGGATCGAATGGTAATACAATTTTTGATGAATTAGGCAGACAAGCGGCGCAGGTAGGTACTACGGCGTTAGGACTACCTCGACGAATCGACGATACAATAGATAAATTAGAGAGAGGAGATTTGCGAGTCCGCGTTCGTTCTATAGAATCAGAACGAGTTATGCGTCGTTTAAGTGCGATTCAACTTGGTACAAACTATACTGTGTTGTTGAGTGCATTATTAATTTGTGCGACTCTTCTTTTGGTCAATGGTTATCAGATTGTTGCAGCGATCGCTGCTGTGATTGCAATTGTGACTGGATGGGCTTTCTTGAGATTTTTAAAACGTCTTGATCGCATTGCCCGTTTGTTATAAAAGGTGTTTAGACCACAAGTCATCCAGGCTGTGTTATCTATAAATCTTTGATTTATTTCAGTTTACCGACTAACTGTTTATGAAGCGTCATTTTATAGGTCTTACGGATACAGGGGTTGTAAGAACAGCCAACCAGGATAATTATTTTGTTGATGAAGATAAGGGACGTTTTTTT
>CAKZYI010000802.1 GCA_937884735.1 uncultured Pleurocapsa sp. | reverse complement strand
ATACAGGCTAAGGATTATTGCGATCGCGCAACCGTTTTATTAAATCTAGTCCTGATAGTTCGGGCAGTAGCCAATCAAAAATAGCCAAACTATATGTTGCCTCGTAGTTTTCTAGATAGTTCCAAGCTTCATTGCCAGTTTTTGCCCAGTCAACAATATAGGACTGTTGAGCCAAAGTCCGTTTAATTGCAATACCAAGGTCTGGTTCATCTTCAACTAGTATTATTCGCATAGCATATTATTTGTTTAATTTACTGATATATAGGCTACTAATTTCATAGTGATTTCATATTTGTGTGCAAAGATACTTAAATAAATTTAGACCAACTACAATATCAGATACATTGCAACAGTTTTGCTTGGATACATCTGATTTTAGATATCTCAGAATTATAGAAGTGGTTTAAATACAAATGTTTTGTCAAACATAGCTCACAATAATCAACTTACTTGTAAATTTTGAAAGTAGAAAATTTTATTAAACAAACTGATAAGGTTAAAACTAGAGTCTCCGCAACAGTAATTTGGGAAAATTGCGATCGTCCTAGTGAAGAAGTTTTTTTTGAAACTACTGCTGAGTTTGAAGATGATTTGGTAATTAATCCGAATGCTTGGCTATTAGCCTGTACCCTTGCTGCAATGCGCTATGGAGAAGAAAGAATTGCGATCGATGCGCCTATCTCGCCAGAAATTAGAGATGGTCTAATCAACTCGATGAAATGCCTAATTGATTGGCATGGAGGAAATAGGAAAGTTATCGATATCGAAGCCCCAATCGAAAAAAAAGACTTATTTCTTAGTAAGCCAGAAAGAGCTGGAGCATTGTTTTCTGGTGGAATTGATGCTTTAGCAATGGTCAGAGACAATCATCTCAATTTTCCCCAGGATCATCCCCGCTATATCAAGGATGGCATCTTAGTGTATGGAGTTCTAGAAGGTGAAAATGAATATGACCCTAGTTTTCAAAATGTAGTAAAGGCTGTTGAAACAATGGCACAAAATGCAGGAATTGAGCTTATTCAGGTTTATACTAATGCCTATGCTCATTTTCGTGACTTAGATGCAGACTTTAGCTTTTGGCGATTTGAATATCATGGATCTTTTTTAGCTGCGATCGCACATGCCTTTGCGTCTCGTTTTAGCTATGCTTCAATTGCTTCGACCTATGATTTTGCCAATTTAGAGCCGTGGGGTTCTCATCCATTATTAGATCCTTTATACAGTACTACTAGTTTAAGGATACGCCATGAAAATGCTGCTCTGTCTAGACTAGAAAAAACTCAGTTAGTTGGAGATTGGGATGTTGCTCTTAAGCACTTACGAGTATGTAACGAAAAAGAGAGTTATCGCCAAGGCAATTATAACTGTGGTAACTGTGAAAAGTGCGTCAGAACTATGACAGCATTTTTATCCTTAAACTTGCTAGATCGAATTGCTACTTTTAAAGAAAAAGACGTTTCTAAAGAAAAATTAGTCGATACTTGCTATCTCAGCGATTCTTATGAAGAAAATTGCTATCGTGAATTAATTGAGCCTCTGAGCAACTTAGGTCGTTACGATTTGGTAGATGGTATCCATCAAATTATTCGACGCTATCACGAACAAGACCTAAAGGGCATTGTAAAAAGACTAGACAGACTGTTTTTTGACGGTAATCTACTCAACATAGGCAAAAAGTTAAAAAGTTAAAAAGCTAAATTTTAGATTGTACCCTATGGGATTGTTGCTTTGACTACCCCAACCCATGTAACTAAAGCTAATCTTGTTGTTCGTATAGCTTTTTGCCTTTGGATAACTCGATTAAGCTCGGAAATTACAGGAAATCATAGCAAAATTTAGTAACGTCCAAAGTCAAAGATCGACTTTGTAGTCAAGGTCTAATTCGTCTCCAGGGACACCACGAACTCCCCAGTTTGATTTTGGTGTCTCTATAAGAGTAATTTCCAAGTCTTGAGGTGCAATATCAACGGTTTCTTGGATCTTTTTATATAACAGCTCGATCAAGTTTTTCTTGGTTTCAACAGATCGCCCTTCAAACATAATAATTTCAATGATTGTATAGTTGTTCGTGCGATCGCTAGGAAAAATAAAGTCTTCTGGCTTCAAAATAATAAACCGTTGAAATCTTTTTTTTTCGGGCGTACCAATTGCCTCAGTTAGAGAAGATTGAACAACATAAGATAAAGCAAAACGCTTTGGTTCTATATTTTCTTTTAATCCGTATATTTTGACCTGTACCATAATATTTATTATTTATCATTTATCAATTGTCCATTACTCGTTGATGCAGTGGACAATAGCTCTGTCTTCAGGCATTTTTTCATATTGTGGTGAGTTATCGGTTTAGAACAATGACAGTGAACCAGGTTTCCCGTTGCTCCACAATATTCGTAACGGATTTTGCCACACAAACATTCTCCTGTTAAATAAGCCATATCAGTTATCAGTTATTAGTTTTGATAAATGGTAAATGGTAAATGATAAGTTGAGAGTTGGTAAAAAAATATATAAATGATTGAATAATGCGAATTTTAATGATGGGTGGGACTCGTTTTATTGGAGTCTATCTAACAAAAGTTTTGGTTGCTCAAGGACATGAAGTAGTTCTGTTTAATCGGGGTAATCACCCTGCACCAGTGGCTGGAGTAAGTCAAATTACAGGAGATCGTAAAGATGCCGCTCAACTAAAATCAAAGCTATCAGGGGAAAACTTTGATGCTATCTTTGATAATAATGGTCGCGAGTTGAGCGATACTCAACCTCTTGTAGAGATGTTTGAGGGCAAAATCAAACATTTTGTTTATGTTAGTTCTGCAGGAGTATATTTAAAATCGGCTCAAATGCCTCATTTAGAAGGTGATGAGGTAGATCCTAACAGTAGACATAAAGGCAAACACCAAACGGAAGCTTATTTAAAAGATTCGGGTGTCCCTTGGACTTCTATTCGTCCAGTTTATATTTATGGCCCTCAAAATTACAACGATCTAGAAGCTTGGTTTTTTGATCGCATTGTCCGAAATCGTCCTTTACCTATTCCTGGGAATGGTAGGTTTATTACTCAGTTTGGTCATATTCAAGATTTGGCTTTGGCAATGGCGAGTGTCTTAGGCAACGAGGCAGCTATCGGTAAAATATACAATATTTCAGGCGATCGCTATGTTACTTTTGATGGTGTGGCTTATGCTTGCGCTGCCGCTGTGGGTAAATCTCCTGAAGAGGTCAAATTAGTACATTACAATCCAGATGATTTTGAATTTGGCAAGCGCAAGGCTTTCCCTATTCGTCAGCAACACTTCTTTGCCGACACCCATCGGGCAAAAACAGAACTCAACTGGCATCCTAAATACGACCTTGTATCGGGTTTAAAAGACTCTTTTAACAATGATTATTTAGCATCGGGTAGAGATCGTTCTGAAATTGATTTTTCCTTAGATGAAGAGATATTGGGCAAAATATAGATCCAGCCAGAAATTAAGCTCAATGCCACTGCTAGCCAAAATAAAACCGTAGTCAAGGTATCCCATTGAGCATTCAAAGGCGCAATTAAAAAAGCGATCGCCATAATTTGGACTACGGTTTTTAGTTTTCCCCAAATATTTGCCCCTGCAATAGAATTATCACCTGTTAATTTGGGGTTAACTCTCCATCCTGCGATCGCAACTTCTCTTGCCAAAATTAAAAATACTCCCCAAGCAGGGACTAACTGTAATTGAATTAAAGCTAATAAAGATCCTAAAACCAACAATTTGTCTACCAGAGGATCGAGAAACTTCCCTAATTCCGTCACCATATCCAATTTACGAGCTAGATAACCATCTACCCAATCTGTCCCTGCTGCAACTACAAAAATCCCTACACAGAGCCAACGAGCATCTGATGTAGGGTTATTTAGCAGATAGAGAATGAAAGGAAGTCCTAAAAGACGAGAAAGAGTTATCCAGGTGGGAATATTCATAAAAATACCATTAGCATAATAATCTTTATGATATTTCCTTATCCCTCATCCCTCATCCCTCTTTCCTTAATTAACACGCTCCTTTTCGAGCCAAAACCACTGCTACAGTTTGTATCAAGAGATTAATATCATAAAAGAAAGACCATCTTTTTTGATAGTTGAGATCCATTTGTACAATATCTTCAAAATCTAGAACTTCCGAACGACCTCTAACTTGCCATTCTCCAGTAATTCCAGGCTTAACTTTTAAGCGTTGAAAATGGTGATTATCGTACATGGCAACTTCATCAGTAGTTGGGGGGCGGGTACCAACCAAACTCATGTCACCCTTTAGTACATTCCAAAACTGAGGAAACTCATCTAAGCTAGTTTTACGTAAAAAATGACCAACTTTTGTGATGCGAGGATCGTTTTCGTTTTTAAAAATGTGTCCTGATGCTTTATTTTCTACCAAATGCTTTTGCTTGTCTGCATCTGCAATCATAGAGCGGAATTTCCAGATCTTAAAAGGTTTGCCATCTAAGCCACAGCGAGTTTGGCTATAAAAGATGCTGCCAGGATCGTAACACCACATTGCGATCGTAATAGGAACTGCGATAATTACCGTGATAGCTAAACCTACAATCGCCCCTACTATATCCAATATTCTTTTTTCTCTGCTAGTTACGGAAGGATGAATAAAAGTGTTAGTAGTTGACGGCAAGACTTGTATATCTCTTAAATGAAGATTGATAGGTGAAGTCATAGAAAATTATTTTATAAATTGGGTTAAATCTAAATACGCTTTAAAAGCTTTCTATATGCAATCTTATTTGTTCCAATGTTGACATTGCCATTGATACCAGGGTTCTTCACCGAATCTTCAAGGAATAATTCCTCTATTTAAAGTCTGTGTATTTTTAAAATCTTCAAACCATTAGATATCTTAAAAAAATGACACATTTTTATATAGTACTTTTTTATCGCTACATTTTTCGAAAATAACTGTATCTAGTTATACTTTTTGTCAAAAACTGTCTTTTTCAGAGAAATTGACTCTAAAATTTATTTAATAGATGATGAATAAAATTATTTTCTAATTCTAAAAACCAAGAAAAACAGGAATATTCTCATCATTATAAGATTTGTTTTTTCGGCAATTTTGCAATTGATTTACTTATTTCACTTTTTTTGATGATACAAAGGAGATATTTATAGCGAATTACAACTAACTCCTCTATGGAAGACCAATCTCGTTATCTAGAGTCTAATATCAATCATGAAGAGCTTATAGAGCTTGTCCCCTTTATGTCTGGTTTACCAGAAGATAGCATTCATAAAATTGCAGCTCATTTTGTCACCATATCTCATCCTCCCAATCAAGTACTTTTACTGGAAAATGATTGGGGAGGATCGGTTTATTTTATTTTGGAGGGATGGGTCAAAATTCGCACCTATAATCTAGATGGTAAAGAAGTTACCTTAAATATTATTGGTAGAGGAGAAATTTTTGGTGAGATGGCAGCAATGGACAAAATGCCCAGATCGACTGATGCAATTACCCTAACCAAAACGCTAATCGGTCGAATCCCAGCAGAAGATTTTGTTAATCTAATTAATACCGAACCTATGGCTGGGGTTCAGTTAGTTCAACTGATGGCAAAACGTTTGCGTCAAGTAAATCGTAGATTACAATTACGAGAAGCCAGTAGTGTTTCTAGAGTTGCAGATGCCATACTTTTTTTAATTGAAGGGCAAGGTACAGAAGGAGAAAAAGGTACAGAAATTCCTAATTTACCTCATCGAGAAATTAGTAGTCTTAGTGGACTTGCTAGAGAAACTGTTACCAGAGTTTTAACCAAGTTAGAAAAAAAAGGTTTAATTCAAAGAAGTGCTGACTCGATGCACATTCCTGATGTACCAGCTTTAGAGGATACTATATGCTGATAAAGTGCAGTTTTTTCCACATTTTTATTGGTAAAACCAATTAAATAGCTTTATGCCTACAGAAGACTATCAACGCTCGTTATCTGATACTCCCAGACAAGTTAATGATGATGAGATTAACTGGGTCGATCATGGGGATGTTTCTAGCAAGGGCGAATTGCCATTCGCCTCTACATCAGAATCTTCTTTGAAAGAACCCAAGAAACTAACTAAAGCATCTACTGATACTGTAGTAATGGTAGAAACGGCGTTTTTAGCTAGTGCAGCTAGTTTAGTTTGGCTAATTAATTTCTATTTTCCTGTTGGACCTATTTTAAAGATTTTTTTTCCTATCCCGATCGCTCTTTTCTATTTGAGACGAGGTAATCGTGCTTCTTGGATGGCAGCAATTGTATCGGGATTGCTACTTCTAGTTTTAATGGGACCCACTCGCAGTATAGTATTTGTAATGCCTTATGGCTTAATGGGGGCCTTATTAGGAGCTTGTTGGCAGCGTAGAGTTAGCTGGCTGTTTTCAATCATTTCTGGTGCTATTCTCGGCTCATTGGGAATGTTTTTCCGTTTTTGGCTGACCTCTATTTTGGTAGGTGAAAATTTGTGGGTATATGTAATTACCCAAATTACCCAGTTGGCAGATTGGCTATTTTTGCAGCTTGGCATTTTGGCACAACCTAGTTTTGTCTTAATTCAGACTTTGGCTTGTGGCTTAATTGTGGTTAATAATTTAGTTTATTTGTTTGCCGTACACTTAGTGGCATTAATGTTGCTAGATCGCTTGGATAATCCTATTTCTAGACCACCTGAATGGGTACGAGTTTTGTTGGATTATTAACTAAGAATTCTCCAAAGAAATGATGACAGGTTGAGATGAGGCATTTTTAACTCCTCTTGCTAACCTGTCAAAATCATAGGATTAAAATAAATAAGATTTGGCTGATAGCACAGAGGTTGCAGTCAGCAAAATTCCTAAAAGAATTATGACCCAGGTTTTAGATGCACTAGAAGCACCTGTCTTCTCAACTAATGACTGTTGTTCTTCTAATTGCGATCGCAAGCTCTCTATCAAGCTATTTTGTTCGTTACCTTTGAGATCGAGCAAACCATAGTTATCTTTTTCTTTCTTTAGTTCTTGGTTTAGCTTTTCTACTAATATAGAACTTTCGCTTATTTTGCTGCTCAAATCACTATTTTTTGCAGTTTCTTGTTCTAACTGATTTATTTTTTGCTCTTTTTGAGTTTTTTCTTGTTCTAGCTGTTGATTTAGCTGAACATTATCCTGTTCTATTTTGGCTATTTGTTGATTTAACTGTTTGACTTGTTGTTCTTGTTGGGTAAGTTGCTGCTGTAAATTTTGAGAACTTTCGTTTTGTTCTTGTATTTGAACTTTTTGTTGATTAACCTGTTGTTCTAAAGTACTTACTTGCTCTTGTTTTTTAGTTAGCTGACTCTGATTTGCTTGATTATCAGCACTAAGACGATCTATTTCTACTTGTCTCTGTTGAATTTCGTCTCTTAGATTACCTACTTGCTTTTGAGCATCAGTTACCTGCATCTCGAAGTTTTCACGGCTACTCTCCACTTCAGATAACTGTTGCTGGAGTTGATTTAGTGCTTCGTCTTTCTGTGTTAGTTGCTGTTGAGCAGTTTCCTTTTCTCCACTGATGCTATCTAACTGTTGCTGGAGTTGATTTAGTGCTTCGTCTTTCTGTGTTAGTTGCTGTTGAGCAGTTTCCTTTTCTCCACTGATGCTATCTAACTGTTGCTGGAGTTGATTTAGTGCTTCGTCTTTCTGGGCTATTTCGCTATCTGCACTTTTCTTCTTATCTTGTTCTGAAGATAGCTGCTGCTCTAAATCTTGAATTTTGACTACATCAGCTTCAATTACTTCTTCTTTGGCCTTATTATCTGATGTTTGTTGATCAAGTTGTTGCTTTAGTTCTTCAATTTCTGCTGCTAAATTTGGTGATTCATCAATTTCATCTGATTCAACTGTCTTTTGCTTATTAAGCTGTTGCTGTAGTTCTTCAATTAAAGCATCTTTGTCTTGAACACTTTGCTTTAATTCTTGATATTTATTTTTATGCTCTTTTATATTCTCTTTTAATTCATCTAAGTTTTTTTTCTCTTTTTCTTGTCGAGAAGTATCAGAAGATTCTTGACCTTCAATTACATTTTCAGCAGAAAGAGTTCCGTCTAAAACTTTTATTTTACTAGCTGAATTGTCTGAAGAGCTATTATCTTCGTTTGATTCAATAGAAATAGTTTTTTCAGCTATTTGGCTTGCGATCGCTAAATTACCAGTAACTAAGCCCTCAACTACCTTAGACTTAGACAACCCTGTTTCGGCAACAATTTCATTTAGATTCTGAAAAGCTTGAGAAGTCAAGGAAATACCAACTTGAGACTTTTCTAAAAAACTAGTTGTTTTACGAGATTTACTACTAGATTTGTTTTTTTTGCGAGGCATGTTATTCTTAATCTCCGATATTTATCCCAAGCTTATTTTTTGACTATATACTATTTTTTACTTTATGTTTTGATAACACACATTCAAAAAATAGTTCACTAGCAATTATTTATTGTTAGTTATTAATACTTTAATTTGTATATGAATATAGATGTTTTAAAGAATATTTCCCAAAAATTTAGTTGTATTCTTTCTTCTATTGCTACTTTTTACTAAAGTAGTACACACCATACTTTAAGCTTGTATTTAGTATTGTAAAACACTATCCACCTACTTTTCTATCATCAGTTACTAATTTTGCTAGAAACAACAAAACAACCAAAAGCAAGCCTCTTTTCTGACTTACTCTTGGTTATCTCAGATTGAGTTTTGGTGCAGTTAGCTATAGAAAAATGTATGCCGCAGGAGTTGATTTCTGCGACATAACCTCCTCGATCTAAAATTTGGCTATGAGTATTAGTTTCGTCATAGCTGTTGGGTGCGGGACTCAATAAATGCTTAAAATCAAGCTCAATACTGCGCTATATGGGGCAATTATTAAAAATTAGTTATTAACAAGAACGCTCATCAAACCGAGTATAAAACCCACCATACTTAATCCAGTATTGTTTCAAATCATGATGAGGAGTATGTAAACTTGCCTTGGCTTGATATAAAAAAACTTGGCGATGATTGCCTATCCAAACTTTGCGAACGGGTTCGACAGAGATAAATGTTCCACCCAATCCTTTGACACACTCTTCAAATCTTTCTACCGTAGAATATTCTAGGGTTTCAAAAATGAAAAAGTTACCCGAACAAATTAGATGACGGCTTCTAATCCAAGCTTGCATTTTTTTGCTAGCTACTGGTGGCAACATACTTTTTGTTGTAAGCTCCGAGGTAATCATCTTTTCTATGTTTAATTAGTGTTTTATAAAAATATATTTGTCTAATATTTAAGACAGGGTTTTGAAGATCATCTTTTTTTCTTTAAACGAGAGCGAAATTCCAATTTGAGTTAGGGCAATTCATCCGCAAAGCTAGTTCTTTTCTTAAACTTCAATGGTCCAATGGCTGAACCCCATATTTGCTTATGACTATCAATATCCATCCCTCTATCCCAGCTTACCCAGGTAGTCTCAGTAAGCTCGACAAGACTAACAAGATAGGTATTAACTCCTTTGCGGTGAATAAGACATTTGTTTCCTGGTTCAACGCTGCCACGAAACATTTCTTTTTCTTTGGTAAAAACCATAGAACAGTTGTGACGACGTTCTATTTCTGCTGAAGGAATAGTTAGGAGAATGTCGCGATTGTGACCCGAACCAGCATAATTTTCAGCTTCTTTTATACTATAATTTTCGATATATATGCGGTCGCCTTGGTCAACTAAGCGATGCACACCTTGGCGATAGGGACTCCAAAGGTCATAGTCGTAAACTTGTTCAGAATAAAAGCCTATTCCTGAAAAGAACTCCCAGGGTAGAGGACGAAAAAAAATCCGAATATGAGCATAGTTTTTAGGATCGGCATCAGATTGTTGACGATTGCAAAAATCTCCTGCCATCAAACGCGCCAACTCATAGATCAATCCATCTTGTTTTTGCTCTGTCGAACGATCTTTTTTTGCCAACATTATTTTTGATATATAAGTAATTTAAAATAGTAAATCATAAGGGCGTGTCATTAACTCAAAAAAAGTACTTAGTACTGTTTAGTACTATTATTCATCTAGATTTAAAGCACGAATTTCTGAAGAAAAAGACGCTGTGGTAACACCTTTACCATCTCCTGTCTTTATTAAAGAGACGCGAAGACGCAAATTGGGTGTAGCAAACCAAATTTTTTCCTCTGCACTAGCTCGTTCATACTTGGTAGTTAAAACAAACGAACCATCTTCTATAAGCTGATAGTAACCAATCGCAGG
>CAKZYI010000801.1 GCA_937884735.1 uncultured Pleurocapsa sp. | reverse complement strand
GCTCCCTCAAGGAGAATGGTAGATATAGAGTTGGTCTATAGGTTAACCTGCATTGTCTCAGAATCAAACTTTATTTTATTGATTATTTATATCGTTGTCTGCTGTCAAGACTTATGATAAAAATTTTTCTAGTTTTGAGATTTTTGTAAATACCGCCAGCCTAAGATAAATCCAATTATCAAAGAAGGTGAAATAACAATAATAGTTGTGATCGCATTAGTTGGCTGAAGGGGCACATATCTTCCCCCATACTTGATGAAAACCGATATTGCTGTAGATAGTAATAATACTTTGATAATAAATCCTGTCTGAGTATCCATAAATTATTAATAATCAATGAGCAATTACCAATGATATTACGCCCTTGTTGTAGAACTAACTAAAATAAATAGGTGAGTAAATTCAAAAGAGAAGGATTGACTTCATGTCATACGCAGCGAATTTAACTGGCAATCAACATTTGGCGATCGCCAATACTAGAGATAAAACTACCATTAATTTAGTTTCTAGCAGTTTTGGACAACAGCAAAGTCAAAGCAGCAGCTTTACTACTGGAATTTGGCAAGCACCACCGCAACTATATCAAATAGGAACAAATTTTGTTTTAAAGTTAAATGGCGAGAGGGGTATTTCTCATATTCTGATTCAAGCAAATGGTATTAGTAATATTGCACCACCCGCTTTAGGTAATGCGATCGAGATAGAGCTACAAAAGACCAATGACTCTGCAATAGATTCTAGTAATATGAAATCTAAACCCATGGAGCTGATGAAACCTATAGAGCCAATGAAACCCATGCAGCCAATGAAAATGGGCAACATGTCCATGGATATAAATTCAATGTCCATGCAAATGGGTAATATGTCCTTAAATATGAACGATACTAAAACATCTACATCTACCAAACTATTTTGCGATCAATGTGGACAAGAAGCAAGACCAAACGCTCGCTTCTGTAGTAGTTGCGGTCATCAATTAGACAATTAGCTATGCATAGCATCACGTATTAAAGTTGGGTCACTTTTTAAGATTGCTACTTACTACTTGCTACTTTCGAGCAGATGACTAATGTGTCCTAATACAACTTTGTACGGCTGTATCTCTTTATCCCTCATCCTATATCTCTTTTTAAATGACTTATTGCCTCGGTGTGATCAATAAATTCGGGATTGTAATGGCTTCTGATTCCCGCACTAATGCAGGAGTAGACTACATAAGCACCTACAGAAAAATGTTCGATCTCTCTTTACCAGGAGAGCGATCGATTATTATCTGCAACTCTGGTAGTCTTTCCGTTTCTCAGGGAGTGTTAACTAGAGTAAATCGTGATATTCAAGCTCAAGAAGCCAAAAACTTGCACACTATCGGCAATATGTATGATATTGCTCAGTATATTGGCAACAAAAGCCGAGAAATTCAAGAACAGGATCGTCCTTGGTTAGAAAAAGACGGTATAGACTACAGTTGCAACTTTTTACTAGGTGGTCAAATAAAAGGAGAAGAGCCACAGTTATATCTAATTTATCCCCAGGGCAATTTTATTCAAGCAACTCCAGAAACACCTTTTTTACAAATTGGCGAGACTAAATATGGAAAACCCATATTAGACCGTACTATAAGCTATGAAACACCTATAGAAGATGTGGCAAAATGTGCCTTACTATCTTTGGATTCAACCATGAAATCTAATATTTCAGTCGGGCCACCAATTAATTTGGTAATGTATGAAGCAAATAGTTTTGAAATGAATAATAAGCTAGAATTACGCATCGGTGCGCCTTACATTGCTAAAATTCGCAAGCTATGGGAGCAATCAGTACGTCATGCTTTTGAATCCATGCCTGATATTGAGTGGATACAGGATTTAAATGATTCGGAAGAAGATATTTTTCTTGATTAGTTATTGGTCATTGGTCATTAGTCATTAGTCATTAGTTATTATTTGTTAGTTGTTCGTGACTAATTAATTGTTTATCTTCAAACCCATATTTTTCTCTAACAAAATATAGTGGTCTGCCTTTGACTTCTTCATAGACACGTCCGAGATATTCGCCCAATACTCCTAAAGTAATTAGCTGCACTCCTCCCAAAAAGAGAATCGCTACCATCAACGAGGCATATCCAGGTACATCCACACCAAAAACAAGGGTACGAACAACTAAGTATAAAGCATAAAATAAAGAAATTAAGGAGATAGTAACGCCCACATAACTCCAAACTTTTAAAGGTAAGAAACTAAAGGAAATAATTCCATCTAAAGCAAAATTCCACAGCTTCCAATAGCTCCAGTTACTATTACCTGAATGTCTAGCTTCTCGATCGAATAAAATAGAAGTTTGCTTATATCCAACCCAAGCAAATAAACCTTTCATAAATCTAGTTCGTTCGGGTAATTTTTTGATTGCTTCTACTACTCGACGATCTAATAAACGAAAGTCTCCTGTATTAGATGGAATTGGAATAGGACTCATTTTACCAATAGTTTGATAAAAAGCTTTGGCTGTGGCTTTTTTTAACCAAGTTTCTCCACGACGCGATCGCCTTGTGGCATAAACTACATCATAGCCTTCTCTCCATTTATCAATGAGCTGTGCGAGCAATTCTGGAGGATCTTGTAAATCCGCATCAATAGGGATAATTGCCGCTCCAGCAGCGTGGTCTATTCCTGCTGTCAAAGCAATTTCTTTACCGAAATTACGAGATAGGTTAATAACTTTAATAAAGGTATTTTTTTGATTATGTTCAATCAATATATCTAAAGTATTATCTTGGCTTCCGTCATTAACGCAAATTATTTCATAATTAGTATGGAGTTTATTTAAAACTGAAATTATTCTTTTAAATAAATATTCAATATTTTCTGATTCGTTATATAAAGGAATTACGATAGATATTTCTATTGAATCTAACTTCATTGTGTTAGTTGCTAGTTATTAGTTTGTTAGTTGTATTCCAATAGTTCAAATAGTTCAATACTTAATATTCGTACAGGCAGAATTTAGTTAATGAATCATACAATTAAACCACAGCAAGATTGCCAGTCTACCATTAAGCAAAAACTGACTTTGATGCAGTTGTCGGATTCTTTTTTTCCTTCTGGATCTTATACTCAATCTCATGGTTTAGAATCTTTGGTACAAAGCAATCAAGTTCAACAACCTGAAGATTTTATTAGTTTTGTACAAATACTATTACGCAATAAAATAGGTACTTGCGATTTGGTAGCACTAATCCACAGCCATAAAGGTATTTCTCTAAAGAATTTAGCCCAAGTTAGACAAGCCGATAAACAATTGTTTGCTCAAACTGCGATCGCCATTAGCCGTCAAACTCAACGTCAAAGTGGACGTGCTTTACTTATGGTTGCACAGTCAACATGGCAAAACAAACAGTTGGAAACCTTAGCCAAAGATCGTATTGCCAACAATTTTAACTGTCTTCACCCTGTTGTTTTTGGAGCGGTAGGAAGCATTGCAGGTTTGGATCTGACTGATACGAGTTTAGCCTTTTTACATGGCTTTATTACAGGTTTGCTCGGCGCAGGAATTCGTTTAGGAATACTAGGACATTTGCAAGCACAACAAATATCTCTTGAGCTATCAGCTGACATAGAGACGGTTTTATCCACAGCACTTTCGATGGATTTAGAGCGAATGTATTCGTGTACTCCCGCGATCGATCTAGCTCAAATGCGTCATGGTAGGTTGAATAGTCGTTTATTTGCTAGTTGATTAAATTCCAAAAAAGCAATCTAGACAAAGATACATCGCCCAAATAAACACAGACAATTTGCTAATTTTTTAACTATTTTTATTTTCAAGTTTTTGATGTTTGACAAAAAATTAGTGAAAGTTAAAGTAATCATTCTCATAAAAGTGTAACCTTCCCGCACCCAAATAAAGACCAAGAGATCTTTCTCCTGGGGGAAAAGCAGTTACGCCAAATAAATATACTCCCCCCAAATCTGGGTTTCTTTTTGGTTTTAAACCTATGGTTAAGTTACTTCCAGGAGGAATAGCGCGATCGAACTGTACGTCGATTTCTCCCGTATCTTCATTATAAAAAGTAGTTGAATCTAACTCGTCTTGTTTATTGTTGTGATTACCCAAATACACCCTTGTTTTGTCTGGTTTGAATTTTATTTCATCTCCTCCTGCGCGCTGTTTGATAATGACTTTACCTAAAGACTCACCTACATTATTTGGTAATTCTAAATTGAAATAGTATTTTGCGTGTCTAGCTCTAACTTGATTAAAAGTAGCGTAAGTATTTTTGAGCAATACAGCAGATTCAAATGCCAATTTTCCATCGGGATATTGAACTGCCAGGCTTTTAAACTTAAGCCCATTAGTAATTAGTACAACAACTAAACACCAGAAAAATATCTGAATGTATTTGGCAGAGTTATTTATTTGAATCATCTTACGAAATTGTGTATACATAACTTCATATTCTTACTCAATTAATTGACAATAGTGTTAACATCAAATCTGAGAAATAAAGATGTAAAAGTAGAGCTTGTATTCAGTATTGTAGGTTTTCGCCACAAGGTATTGATTTAACGTTTTTCTAATAATATCGTCTCTCTCAGCGCAACATTCAAATTGGAGACACCGATTCATGTCAATTTACGTAGGTAACTTATCTTACGAGATCAACCAGACAGACTTAAATGAAGTCTTTGCCGAATATGGAACAGTTAAAAGAGTTCATATTCCCACCGATAGAGAAACAGGTCGCGTCCGCGGTTTTGCTTTCGTAGAAATGGAAGCAGAAGCAGATGAAGACAAAGCTATTGAAGCACTTGACGGTGCTGAGTGGATGGAAAGAAGTCTTAAGGTCAACAAAGCAAGACCTCGTGAAAATAGAAACTCTTTTAGTGGCGGTAGAAATCGTTTCTAAATTTTTGTTTTTGATTTAGTTTAATTAAGCTTCTGGGAAAATTTTTCTCAGAGGTTTTTTTCGTGTGAAGAGAATTTCTAAATTAAAACGAAAAAGAAAATACTAGATTAATAATTAATTTAATTCCAAAGCATCTTAGCTGGTTAAAAACACAAAAAAATAGGTCACATAGCAATAAAACCTATTTTTAA
The DNA here is from genome assembly GCA_937884735.1 of uncultured Pleurocapsa sp. GTDB lineage: Bacteria > Cyanobacteriota > Cyanobacteriia > Cyanobacteriales > Xenococcaceae > Waterburya. The sequence goes on along the minus strand of CAKZYI010000801.1, from coordinate 5,157 downwards.
AACAAAATAAATTGATAAGGTAGCTGTATTAATAGCTACATTAAATAGCATCTGCACCCTTTTCTCCAGTACGAATACGAATAACCTCGGTGACAGGAGAGATAAATATTTTTCCGTCGCCAATCTCTCCTGTACGAGCAGCCGCCATAATTGTTTCAGCTACCATATCTGCTCGATCGTCTTCGACTACAACTATAATTTTGACTTTCCCCAAAAACTCTACAGTATATTCTGAACCACGATAACGCTCTGTCTGTCCTTTTTGACGACCAAAACCCCGCACCTCAGAAATTGTTACTCCGATTATTCCAGCATTTAATAAGGCAATCTTTACCTCTTCCAATTTAAATGGTCTGATAACAGCTTGGATTCTTTTCAATTTTCAATCTCCTTCATCTTCCACAAAAGTTTAAAGTAATTAAAGACTTGAGGAAGTTACAGAAATAACAGCAGAATTTTGCAAAGCTGTACTGTTATCTAAAGTTTTGAACTAGCCAAATATTAGAATATAATATGTCAAACCTGAAAGAATTTATTCAGCACCTCTACGAAGAATACCGTCTTCTCCATTTTGGTTCTTTGGCTGACTATATTCCCGAACTTACCAAAGCTAATCCAGATTGGTTTGCTATTTCTGTTGTAACCAAAGAAGGAGAAGTATTTGAAGTAGGAGACATCACAGAAAATTTTACGATTCAGTCCATATCTAAAGTTTTTGTTTATGGTATGGCATTGGAAGATTGCGATCGCATGACACTACTAGAAAAAATTGGTGTCGAACCTACAGGCGATCCGTTTAATTCTGTAATTCGGCTGGATGAAAACTCAAAACGCCCTGATAATCCTATGGTTAACGCAGGAGCGATCGCCACAGCTAGTTTAATTAAAGGCTCAGATCCCACAGACAAATTGAATCGAATGCTAGATATGTTTCGTCGCTATATTGGTCGTGACATATATGTAAATGCTCCTGTTTTCATGTCTGAAAGAGCTACAGGACATCGCAATCGTGCCTTGGCTAACTTGCTGCTTAATTTTGGCATTATCGACCACAACATCGAAGAAATTCTCGATCTATACTTTCAGCAGTGTTCGGTAGTGGTTAACTGTCACGATCTAGCAGTAATGGCTGCAACCTTGGCAAATAGGGGTGTCAATCCCATAACCCAATCAAAAGCAATTAAACCTTGTTATGTCAGGGACATTTTGAGTGTGATGTATACCTGCGGAATGTACAACTATGCTGGAGAATGGGCTTATAAAGTCGGCATTCCTGCCAAAAGCGGAGTTTCAGGAGGTATTATAGGAGTTATTCCCGATCGCGCTGGTATTGCAGTTTACTCTCCTCTAATCGACAATCGGGGTAATAGTGTCAGAGGAATTAAAGTGTTTGAGGCTTTAGCTGAGAAATTTCAACTCCACTTGTTAGATAGTCCTTTGGAAAAATGTCCGTTTCTCAATATTTCTGATATTTCTAAAGGCTAGATTTTTTTTACTGAAAATACAAATGTTAATTAAGGTCAGTTCGGGTTAAGACAATTAGAGAGTTAAGGTAGCTAATAGCTAATGGCTCAACAACTGTAAATTTCCTGGCGCAACTATTTTTTAAACTCATAATTTATCAGGGATATAGCTTATCACAAACTAACGTTAATTATTCAATTGGCACAAGCCGCACAACCTTCGCTAGATTCTTTAAAGTCATCTTTTTGTACGGTACGGACATAGTAAACGGCTTTACAACCTTCTTCCCAAGCCATAACTAAAGTTTCAAAAATGTCTCTAGCTTTGACCGATCTTTCTGGCTCTTCGGGGAAATACACCCCTTGATTGAGATTGAATAGTAATTCCATCGAAATACCCGTGTCAATCCATTGCTGCATAGTTGCTACTGCTTTAATGACTATCTTTTGATCTAGACTTTTGTTTTCGCGATAAAACCAGAAACAGTCTTGGATAAATGGTGGTGCGATGGGTACTGTACCTTTTGCCCACTTGTCGTAAAAGAATTTGCTGTAAACGGGCAAAATACTTGCAGTACAGCCCTGTACTAAAGAAGAAGACGTATTGGGAGCGATCGCCGTAATATGGGAGTTACGAATACCGTAGGTTTGAACATCTTGAGATAACTGTATCCAGCGATCGCTATTTTGAGATACGGCTTGAATTTCTTCAATGGTTTTTGAGCCGAGAAGTTTTCCTTTACTCCATTCGCTACCAGCAAATGCGGCATAAGCACCCCTCTCTTGAGCCAATTCCATCGAAGCAAAGGTACACCAGTAGGCTACTTCTTCAAAAAGAGAGCTGATTTCGTTTAGGCTGGTATAACTTAGATGGCGTTTAGCCAACCAGTCATCTAGCCCCATACAGCCTACTCCGATGGTGCGATATTTATCGTTATGGGTTTTGCTATCGGCAAAAGGAGGCTTAGTAATATCAATAGTATTATCGAGAATCCTCACCGCCAGCTTGGATACACCAGCTATTTCCGACTCATCAACATTAGCTAAGTTAAGAGATACCAAATTGCAGCAGTGAGCTTCTAATCCTGGCTTGACGTTACTGAAGCTTTCGCAGCAAAGATTAACTCCAGGGATATATCCTTCGTGTTTGTTAGGATTAGCGCGGTTTATGGTGTCTTTAAATGCCAAATACGGCATTCCTGTCTCTACCTGACTCCGCATTATATGTTTGAACAATTCCCGAGCATCTACTCTTTTGTAGAGAGTAATCTTCTTGTCCAATTCTGATTCTATTTGGGCATATGCGGCTTCAAAACCTTCTCCCCATTGTTCGGCAAGATCTATGCCCAATTGCTCTTTAACTTCATAAGGATCTACCAGCGTCCATTTTTCCTTATTTTTGACGCGACGCATAAACTCATCGACGATTACCAATTGAGGAAAAACATCATAGGCTTTGCGACGGCGATCGCCATTTTCCGCCTGCATTTCCAGAAATTCAGGGACATCTAAATGCCAAATATCTAAACCAATGGTTACTGCACCCGCTCGTCTACCTCCTTGATTAACGGCGATCGCCGTATCGTTAAGTAGCTTAATCCAGGGAATAACGCCTCCTGAAGCATTATCCTTACCCATCACCCAGCTACCAGTAGCGCGGATGCGGCTGACATTTACCCCTACACCACCGCCGTTTTTAGAAATCCTAGCGGCATTGGTAATCTCTTCAAAAATGCTTTCTAAGTTATCGTCCATGCCGATAATAAAGCAGCTACTTAAAGAGCCATCAGGAATTCTAAGATTGGCTAGAATAGGCGTTGCTAATGAAATCTTACGCAAAGCGATCGCTTCATAAAACTGTCTGGCGACAGTCAACCTAACTTCTGGTTTTTCATTAGAAGCCAGTAATAAAGCACATTTAAGGAAAGCTTCTTGAGGCAACTCATTAGTCAGCAAATATCGCTTGGTTAATAGTACCGCCCCTGCATAGTCATAATCCTTGTCCCAGTCTGGATTGATCCAACTACCAGCTTCTTTTAATTCTTCCTGTGAATATTTAAGAATAGTGCGATCGTAACGTTTGCTGTCTATCTGAGATTGAACTGATTGAGGATATTTTCCATAGCCAAATCCACGGGCTACCTGAGTATCTTTCCAAAGACTCCATACGTGCAATCTACCCGCTACATATCGCCATTCTGGTTCGTCTGGGCTACACATACCCAAGGCGCAATCAATCAGATTATCTTGAATGTCTCTGGTAGTCACGCCATTGCGCAGTCTGGTAGTCAATCCTGCTTCTAGGGTGATAGGATTTACGCTGTATCCGTCACAAGCCCATTCAACTACAGAGCGGATTTTTGTGATATCTAATGGTGAGGAAGAACCATCTCTTCTAACAACACAAATATCTGAAGAGCTTACTTGTGGGCTTTCCTCTCCATTATCTTCTTCTGGAGATAAAAGTGATGTTTCTGAAAAGTTAACATCTACTTGTTCTCCTTGTATCAAAGACGACTGACCCCCTTGGTCATTTGGTGTAGCTTTGTCTAGTTGTTGCTCGATTCCAACTTTCAAGGTTTTTTCAGCTGAATCGGCTACAGGTTGGGAATTGCTAGTTAGAGGTAAGGCTGGCTGCATGTGAGACTAAAGACAAATTTAACTGTTCTGGTCTTCTACTATAACCCAACTTCTGCTACATATAGCGTCTTGCTATTAATATTCAGCTCATATTACTCTATATGTAGATATTTTATTATTATTAATTTACAACAACAGCTAACCAATGATAGTTGAAAACCAGCCATTGTGCCTGAGATAAATTATTTATAATGAATCAATCTTCAATCTTCACTCTTCACTCTTGGATACGCGGATAGTATAATCTTTAAAATATTCTTCGCATCTAGCAAAAATAAATAGAATTACAGAGTGAATAATCAACAGAATGAAGCTTATTTAAATCATCCTACCTTTGGTCTGCTTTACAGAATATGTTTGTTGAAGGATGGTCAAGAATTGTTTACCACCCTATACGCGCAAAGATTATTTTTCACTGTCAAAAGTGTGGATAATTCTCTTTCTTTTGACCCTATTAGTAGATCTGATGCTCGTCTTTTGGTAGAAAGTTTACTCAGAAGATTATTGTTAGATCGTGATTCAGAAAAACATCGCCAACTTCAGACTATTTATCAGCGCACTTTTCTTTAATTCTTATTTTTAAATATTTTTAAAATTTCTTCTTGACTTGATGAAAGGCTCTATTACTCAAACAATTAACTCAATACAATCCGCGATTCCCCAAGATGTTAAATTAATTGCTATTACCAAACAAGTTAGTCTTGAATTTATGCGAGAGGCTTATGAATCAGGAGTTAGAGACTTTGGAGAAAATCGCCTTCAAGAAGCTTTGAATAAACAAAAAGAGTTACAAAATTTAGGGGATATTAACTGGCATTTTATTGGGCATATTCAAAAAAACAAAGCCAAAAAAATTATTGAAAATTTCTCTTGGATTCATTCAGTTGACAGTCTGGCTTTAGCTCAAAGATTAAATAGATTAGCCAAAGAGCTAGACCGCAAGCCAAAAGTTTTTCTTCAAGTAAAAGTTTTACCCGATCCAAACAAATACGGCTGGGAAATTGAAGAATTACTAAAAGACTTGGCAGAATTAAATCAATACGAGCATCTCAAA
>CAKZYI010000800.1 GCA_937884735.1 uncultured Pleurocapsa sp. | reverse complement strand
CGAAACTGTTCAAATTCTCGTGAGGTTTGAGTGTCTTTGGCTAAATTGTTATTTCCTCCCCCAGATACAGTTAATGTGGAATTTCCACGAGGAAGAGTTGGAGCTAGTCTAGTGTAGTTAAGTTTGGCCAAGTTGGTAGCTAGTGGGGGGTTATTTTCTTCGCCCCAATGCTCAATAGTAGTGATTCCCCAGTACTTTCCCTTTGCCTTACTCTCCCAAAATGTTTTTTGGAAACCTAATATTAAATCGGCTTGTGAGTCTTTATGGGTGTAAGGTGATTTGTCTAAGGTTAAATTTTGGTTTTTGGAAATACCTAAACTAAAACGATCTTGAAAAACAATCTGCGCTTCTCGATCGATTGTAAAGTCAGAATTGCTCGATTTATTGACCGTAAAAATGCGATCAACTAAGTTGATAATTTGTGGCACTATCGGCAGCTTAGTCGATGATACAAGTTTTGCTGAGAGCATTGGCGATTCAGGTATGTTAATTTGATCTGAATCTATAAGTATGGGTTTAGCGCAGGCTGAATCAGTCCAGCTAAGGCAGCCTAAAATGCTGCCAAAGAGGACGTTTGCTACAATGGCTTTCATTCATGTATGGGGGAGGAATTTAAGTTTTAAGTCGAATTTGTAGGTTTTGTAGCTCTTAAGAAGTTTCTTAGTAGCAAATATCTTACCGAGTTTTTTACTTTCTTTACTATTCTATTGTGAGTCTTTTTCCTTTGCCAACTGTGAAGATCACATAAAGATTTTTTGTGAGTATGGTGAAGATAGGATTAACTAACAACGAAACTATCGAAGAATCCCAAAATATAGTCAATATGGCTTGGGAATAGGTTAATTATTTTGAAACAATTAAACGGATAAATATAGATGAAAATATCAGTAGTTGCATTGTTCTTAAGCTTAGGAATGATCGCTGGATTAAGTAATAAGGCTAAAGCAGAGAGTGTCAACACTGCACCAAAAGAACTGACTGAAGCTATCTTAGAAATTGAAGATGCGGCTAACGATCAGGATTTAGAAGGTGTACTTGATTACTACAGTGAAGACTTTACAAACACAGATGGTTTGACGATTGATTCTCTTGCTCGAGGATTAGAGCAGATGTGGAAAAATTATCCTCAACTTACTTATACTACCGAGATACAATCTTGGTCAGAAGAGGGAGATTTATTAGTAGCTGAAACTATAACTACAATAGAGGGAGTTCAAAAAGAACAAGGTCGAGTCACACATTTAGATTCCACCGTCAAATCTCTTCAATATTTCCAAGATTTAAAGTTAGTCAATCAAGAAATATTGGCAGAACAATCTCGATTAACCTCTGGAGATAATCCACCCAACGTTGAAATTGTGGCACCAGAAACAGTCAAGACAGGAGAGAAATATAATTTTGATTTGATTGTTGATGAACCCTTAGAAGATCGAGTTTTATTGGGAGCAATTAAAGAAGAAAAAACGGCAGGTAATCTATATCTTAACCCTACAGTCTTAGAATTAGAACCATTACCAGCAGGAGGGATTTATAAAACTGCTACGGCTCCTCTTTTACCAGATAGCAATTGGGTGTCTGCCATTTTAGTTCGTGGAGATGGAATTACGATGATATCTCATCGAGTTAGTATAAAAGAGAATACTCAGAGTAAGAAAAAATAACTGAGTAATTAGACTTTCTGCAACAATCTTGATTGAGCAAATGATGATAAATATAATTTGATTTGTTTTCTTAGAATCAATCTGTTGTACGTTTCTCTGAGTTAGGTAGTTTAATAGCCACTATTTATTAGCTATTAGTTTTGTCTCTCAAATTAGTTTGATTAAAGGCAAGCTAATAGCTATCGTTGATAAAACCCTTACTTAGTGAACATATATCAACAAAACAAAACACAGTCAAAATCAAAGTATTAAATAATAATATAATTATTATTTAAAATATTATCTTAAGCCAAATAAATAAATTATTTAGAAAAGCTATATCTGGATGGAGGTTCATAACTGCTTTTACCAGAGTTAAACTTTTAATATGAGTCGAAAATATTACTATAACAATTCGCGATTGACGAATACTTTGATACGTTCTAAAAACTCCTCTAAACACCAGCGAAGCGATCGCAGATCCTGGTTTAAAAGACGTTTCCGTCTAATCTATCTAAAATTTTTACGGTTGCGTGGAAAACCAGAAGTGGTAGCAAAAGGATTGGCTATAGGAGTTTTTGCTGGATGTTTTCCTTTTTTGGGATTACAAAGCTTAATTGGTATTTTTTTGGCTACCTTACTGCGTGGAAGTAAAGTAGCTGCGATCGCAGCTACTTGGATTAGTAATCCTTTAACTTATGTGCCAATTTTTGTTTTTAACTATAAGCTAGGAAAGTTTTTATTAGGAACAAAAGATGATGTTTTATTTTTAGATTTAAAATCTTTTACAGCCTTTAAGGAATTAGGACCAACTTTTGCTATTACTCTGCTAACAGGATGCTTTGTAGTTGGCTTAATTCTTGCTTTTATCACTTATTTTTATAGTTTGGCAATTCTAGAACGTCTGGGTAATCGGCGAAAATAGTAATTAAGTAAATAAAAAAATATTATAATTAGAATTTAAATTAGAACATTATTTAAGGCTTTTCTACTCAATTCCCAGCTAGATATAGGCAAAACTATTGGCCATAATAAAGGAGTAATAAGTAAAATAGCCCAAGAAATCAGGTGGTTGTTAGGAGTACTTCTATCTTGATAAAATAGCATCCACCAATAAACAAAAACCATGCTATAAATTATCCAATACCAAACAAAAATGTTTTCAGACATTTTTTGATTAAATAAATAAATTGTGGTCTATATTATTGTTTATCTAATCAAAAATCGTCACTGTTGAAAACACTTAATTTTAATTATTAATTGACTTATAGCCGTTCTCACATACACGAGGTACAGTCTGATGCTTTAGTTTTGGCTAATGGCTACCCTAACAAATTAATCCTGTCAAACCGAACCGACGTTGATTATCTAGCCAAGTTAGCAGAAGAAGAAGTTAAAAACAGGTTCTTTTCAGCGATTCGACGTTTGGACAACCCAGGCATTGCAACCAGCTTACCTCCTTGATTTGCTTTATTCCAGCGCAGAAATTCTGCTGCTGCACCCTCATAGTCTCCTGCGTTAAGCTTACGGCTTAAAGTGCTTTGCTTAATCACTCTAGTACCTGCGTTGTATACCAGAGATGTCAAAGCACCCAACTGGTGGGGAGTTAGCTCAACCTTAACATTGGCTAATACTAAATTTTGAATATGATAAAGTTCTTTTGCCAAAGCAGCATCGGCTTGAGCTTGAGTAATATATTGACCCATTCTGACAGTTTTTCCGTTGATTTTGGATTGTCCATAACCAATTACAGGTAATCCACTAGTATCAATATAAGCATAAGAACGAAAGCCTTCATATTGTTTTACTAGGTTGATAGTGGCAGGTAAAACCTGATGATTGTTCTTAGTAATCGAGTTAGAAGCAATAGTATGGCTTAGATAATTATCGATCTCTTGAGTTATTTTTAACTGCTTATTATGCAGGTTTAATTGACTAGCTTGAGATGCTGAAGTACTTATTAAAAAAGAGCTTGAAGATAATAATAAAGATAATGTGGAATAAAAATGCTTATTAATAGAATTTAAATTGAAAAACATACTATGATTATTTGCTTGTCCGTATTTTTATTTAAGTAGATGTACTTAGAAAGTATTGAACAATTCTACTTAAAAGTGTGTAACTTGGATCAATTAAAAATATGAATTAGATCGCCACAATTAGGTGTGTAAATCGTAGAAAAATTATAGATAATGATCTAATGGCTAATGGTTAATCAATTAAAATAAATGTCTCAAAAAGGCGATCGTTCTAATAAACTAATTAATAACAATTCTTCTGGGATCGTTATTGGGGGAGGAATTTCGGGTTTGATTGCGGCTACTTTGCTGCAACGTAAAGGAATCAAAGTAACTGTAATAGACAAAGGAAGAGGCATTGGCGGACGTTTAGCAACTCGTCGCATCAAATATTCTGAGACGATTGAAGGGATTTGTGACTATGGAACACAATATTTCAGCGTAAAACAGCCAGGTTTTCAAGTCTGGGTAGATGATTGGCTCGAACAGGGAGTCATTAAAGAATGGTGTCAGGGTTTTAATGAAGTAGATGGTAAACCCCGTTATTGTGGAATTAATGGTACTCGTGGTATCGCCAAATATTTAGCGCAAGATCTTGATGTTTGTACAAGTACCAGAGTATTTAAAATAAATTACGATCGCCAATGGCTAGTAGAAACTAATAGCGGTAAAAAGTTTCAGGGAGATTTTTTAGTGATGACTCCCCCCGTACCTCAATCCCTCAAGTTATTAGATGATTCTAATATAGCTTTACCTCCAGATATTCGACAGTCCTTAGAACAGGTAGACTATCATAGCTGTATTGCAGTCTTAGCCTTATTAGATCGACCTAGTAGTATTCCTCAACCTGGAGGAATAGGGATAGCAGATGAGAATTTAGTCTGGCTGGCTGATAACTATCAAAAAGGCATCTCCCCCAATGGTCATGCTATAACTCTTCACGCCACACCTAGCTTTAGCGAGAAGAATTGGGATAATACCGATGCAGATATTGCTCAAAAACTGTTTGCTGCGGCATCAACCTGGCTAGATTCTTCTATTATTGAATACCAAGTCCATCGTTGGCGTTACAGTCTGCCAAAAACGCTTTATGGTCAATCTTGTCTGACGTTGCCAGAATTATCTTTGACTTTTGGAGGAGATGCTTTCGTTGCACCCAAAATAGAGGGTGCAGTATTATCGGGGATTGCTATTGCAAAATCAATTAATCATTAATTAATTCTTAAATTAAATTTACAAGTTAGATTTATTGCATATTTCCCAAATTAAATAAGAAAGGAACTCCACCTTGAGAATCTCCTCCTGTAACCAAAACTTTAGGCATTTGTGCGCCACCTTCTCGCCAAGCTTCGATCGCTTCTTTTTGTAGTACTAATTCACCACCTTGCGCTCTTAGGGTTTCTGCTAATAGTCTTTGTGCTTCCGCCTTACCTTTAGCACGGTTGATGTCTGCTTGAGCCTGTTGTTCTGCCTCTCTTGCAACATAAACTGCTCTTTGAGATTTTTGCTCGGCAATCTGTTTTTCTTCTACTGCTCTGGCAAACTCAGGAGAAAAACTGAGGTCTACCACACTAGTATCTAGAATTAAAATACCATACTTATCAAGACGCTCGCCCAAAGCATTATCAAAATCTTCTTTAAGCTCGTCACGCTTGGTAATTGCCTCTTCTACTGTTCTTCTAGCAGCAGCAATTTTAAAAGATTCTTGAGTTTGAGGCGCAATGATTTTGGAGACAATGTTCTGCAAAGTACCTTGTTTACGGCGAATTTCGACTACCTGAATTGGATCGAGGCGAAAGTTAATTGCAAAACTAGCTTTGAGATCCTGCAAATCCTTAGTAGAGCTTTCTGCGGGTACTTCAAACTTTTGCACTGTAAGATCGTAAATATCCACATTAGAAACTAAAGGTGGACGAAAATGAATTCCCTCTAGCAAGACTCCATCCTGAGCCTTACCCAATATGCTCAATACACCAGCTTGACCAGGATAGAGTATAACAAATGAGTTAAAAGCAAGCAAAACGATTAAAGCAGCATTAATACCACCTAGCAATGGCTTCCAACTATTTTGTGATTGACTATTCAATACTATATTCTCCTCTTTGTATATAAAATAAGGTTATTATTCAGTATTTGCAAGTTTATCGTATTTAACGATTTAGCAGTGATTAAAAGTATTCAAGACTACTATCAAATTGATGATAATTTAGCCACTTCAGGACAACCTACATCAGAGCAATTTAGGTCAATTAAGGATGCTGGGTATCAAGTTATAGTCAATCTAGCAATGTCTTGCTCGACTAATGCTATTTCTAACGAAGGAGAAGTAGTTACCGATTTGGGATTGGTTTATGTTCAAATTCCTGTTGTCTGGGAAAATCCGACTTTAAAAGATGTAAGATTGTTTTTTGATGTGATGCAAGCTATTAAAGATAAACAAGTTTGGGTTCACTGTGCTAAAAACATGCGCGTCTCCTGCTTTATTTATTTTTGGCAGAAACATGTTTTAAAATTGTCTGAAACTAAAGCAAGGTATCCTATGAATCGAATTTGGCAGCCCACGGGAGTTTGGCAAGAATTAATCGAGCAAGTAGATCGCTCACAGGATAATATCTAATTGTGACAAGTTAGGAGTAATAAGTCACAAGTCACAAGTCACAATTTTAAATTCATAAACGATGAGCAATCTGTGTAGTTATTGCCTTCTTCGTAGATAAGCCATAGCATTTTTTAGATTGCTACCTGTTTTTTATGCATTAGCAACTTTGCTTGTCCTAGCTGCAATTTATACGATTGTATTTAAAGGCTAACTATAAAACTATTTGGATGATGGAAGTCAGCTTCTATGGCGGGATGAGTTAATGCCCAATAACTAAGCTGTCCGTCTTTATTTTCTAATACTGTGGTAATGGCAATGTCTAAGTCTTTGTTAGTTATGTCAAGCTTACTTAAGTCTATGTTGGCTTCTGCTATTAAAGATTCTGGACTCTGAAATGCCACTTTAAAAGGGAAAGACTCAAAGGCTTGTTCTTCAATTATATTTAGTCGGTAATCTAGAAAGTAAAAAACATTCCAGTTTCCTGATGGTGCAAGATTAAATTCCCAGTATCTAGTTGTACCTTTAAGTTTTAAAAATAATTCAAAACAGGTATGCTCCCAAAGATCGTATTGACGAAGAGGAGTTTTGTTTGATTGGGGAATAATAATTGTAGATAAATCACCTGTAAGTAAATATTTTATATTTAACTGGTTGTCAATTTTAGATATATTGCCATTAATTTTAATTGGAGGTACATTATCAGAATTAAAACTAATTAAATTAAAATTATTTTTCTCTATTGCAGAATTTATATAGTTTTTAGTCACTATTTTTAAGTTAATCTTTGAATTATATTTTTGATTGATGCTTCTTGTTCTTCAATGCTTTCAGTTAGTTTAAATTGAATCAAGGCTCGATTTAAATTATGCTCTGGGTGATTGATATTAAAGTAGATATTGCCTTCCAAATAATCAGTAAAAAATCTTAATCCCAATTCAAAAGCTAATAAACGAATTGAGTCATAAATGTATTTATAATCATCGTCTGTGAGAAAGTTTTGAGCAACAGATAAATAGCCCTGTAAAATAGCTTCGGCTAGTTCTGGGTCAAAATTAACCTTTTTCCAGTCCTTGGTTTCTTCTCCTAGTCGATTGCAACCTGATCGCAAACAGTCTCCAATATCATAATGAATTAAGCCAGGCTTAACCGTATCGAGATCGATCATTGCCACTGCTTGATTAGTAGAACAATCAATCATAATATTATTGATTTTAGGATCGCCGTGAATAGTTCTTATGGTTAGTTTACCTGAAGCTTTAGCTGACTCTAAAACATGAGGAAGATTGGGGCGATCACTAATAATTTTGAGACAATAATCAACCTCAGAAGATGATTTTATTTTAGTGGTGCTAACTACTTTTTGATAATGTCTAAGATATCCAGGTGTAATATGAAAACCCTCTAAAGTATCGGCTAAAAGATCGATAGGAAGATCGTTAATTAGATGATGAAACATGCCCAAACCATAGCCAATTTCTTGCCCATGTTGGATATTTTGAATAGTGTCAAAAGACTGAGAGTTATCAATAAAGCTAATAGCACGCCAAAAAGAATTATCTTCAGCTATCCAATAGTTTTGCTGTTGGGAAGTAGATAAAACTTGGGGAATAAGCCAGCGGCGATTTATTGTGGACAAGCTAGATTGCGCTAGTCTTTGGCTGACATAATCGGAGAGGACACACATGTTTTTCATGATCAGCTTTGGTTGACAAAACACAGTTGTGTTTATTTTTTGTAGAATGAACGGAGGCTTTGCATCTAGGGTAACCAAGAAAGTGCTATTGATATTACCGCTGCCATACTGTTGAATGTTAGTAACCTTGCTCTCTGATGTAAATTGATTAGCGATCGCTATAAGGTTGCGATCGATTTTATTTACTTCCCTAAGATTATTTGTCATATCCTCCCCAATCTCGATTAAAAGCCTGTCGCTTTAAAATTCTATCCACAAATACAATATCTTAGTTGAGACTTAGGAAATAAAAGCAATAAGTAATTGATACTTAATTTATCTGTAAGATCTGTTTTAAGCTCCTCTGCCTACATGGATGTCTCTTACCCTAACTGGTACACAAGCATGAGTCATCTGGGCAACTTGCATCGGCTCGCCTTTACCACACATATTGGTGCCACACTGAACTAACTCTGACTCTCCACCTAGAGCATCAACGCTGTTCCAAAAGTCGGTTGTCATGCTGTGATAGGTAACATCTTTTAGCATCTTCGTTACTTTACCGTTTTTGACTTCCCAAAAGGCATCTCCCCCAAACTGAAAGTTGCGTCGCTGTTGATCGATAGAAAAGCTGCCAATACCATCAATCAAAATGCCATCTTTGGTATCGGCAATCATCTCTTCTAGAGTAGCAGTATGACTGTCTCCTGCTTTACCTGGCTCTAAACCCAAATTGGGTATCCGCACCATTGGAGTACTCGACCAGCTATCTGCATAAGCACTACCGTTGCTGCTACCTCTTCCCAAACGATGAGCAGTTTCGCGATCTGTTAAATAGTCGTTGAGAATACCATCTTTGACTACATACCATTTTTGCGCGGGTACACCCTCATCGTCATAAGCCATAGTACTACGTCCTTTGGGTTGAGTGCGATCGGCAACAAAATTCACCCAAGGTGCTGCATAGCTCAACTTGTGGAGGTTATCGGTGGTTGCAAAGCTCGTTCCTGCAAAATTAGCCTCATAACCATACACTCGATCCAATTCGGTGGGATGTCCTACCGACTCGTGAATGGTCAAAAATAGGTTACTGGGTTTTAAAATTAAAGTAGTTTTTCCCTCGTTAATAAACTCTGGTGCGTAAGTTTTTTCTACTGCTTCGTTTGCTACTCGTTCTATGTTTCCTAGCAAATCAGCAGTATCTATATGCTCATAGCCAATATTAAGGGGTGGACGCTCGTAATTTCTGCCTTTTGCGTCTCCATTTGCGATCGCAGTACAGCCCATTCCAGGAAAGCTACGATAGATGGTTTGTTCGATAACTGAGCCTACCGTAGAAGCGAATATTTTGTCTTCTTTGGTAAAACTTAGGAAGGAATAGGCTTTTTTGATTCCTTTGTCTCCATGAGCTAAAAACTGCTCGTTGATGTTCAACAATAATTCTGCTTTCTCTTGAATGGGAACTTCAAAAGGGTCAATTTTTATTGGAGTAGTGTATTTATCTTGATAAGCTGCCACAGGGACTAATTTAACGGGCTGTTGTTGGGTAAGGTGACTTCCCTTTGCTGTTTCTACTGCTAGGTTAACCACCCGACGAATCTCATCTGGGCTAATGCGATGGGATGCAACAAAACCCCAAGCTCCATTTAACAATACTCTGACTCCAAAACCAGAACTAACATTATCAGCTAGTCTACTCAAAGAGCGATCTCGTGCAGATAAACTTTGTTTTCGATAGTGACAAATACGAATATCACCATATTCACAACCAGCCTGGCGAATCAAATCTACCGCCACAGTAGCTAATTCTTGATGAGTTTTTTCAGTTGGAGCTTGCAACATAAATCTGAGCTTGTAAAATGCTGTTTGGCTTATATTTTAGCGATATTGGGGTATAGCCGTACAAAATTAAGTTAGGACATGTTGTCACATGTCATACAAAAAAACTTAGGAATTTGTAATTAATAAGAATAATTGAGAGTAATCAACTTCTCCAAATATCTTTACGTATATTCTCGGTCGTCATTTCCAAAAATAGCGGATATAACTGCGGGGATAACTATATGTTTTCTTCCCTAAATGACTATTTTTATAACCGCTTATTTATTTAACGGCTGAGGAATATTAACCAGTGATACAAATAAACATAATTAGCGCCACTCCTGGAATTGGTACTCACGAACAGATTTTGCAGCTGATTAAAGCCAGGAATACTGGCATTACAATCAAGGAAATTAGTAGACGGATCAATCGTCCGATTTCGATGATTCAAATCTGTCTAAAGGATTTAATTGCTGATAGAGCTATTTTTAGCCGTAAGAATAA
>CAKZYI010000799.1 GCA_937884735.1 uncultured Pleurocapsa sp. | reverse complement strand
ATCATTAAGACCGTGCATATCAATTGATTTCAAACCAGAATAGTAAGGTATTGCTCCTGCTGGTGTAATTGCAATTGACACACCAGAATTTAGAGGTAAATCGCTTTTGAGAGTTTTGCCAATGTTCTCCCAATGATCGAGATGCCCTTGTAGCCTTGAGATCGGCTCTATTCCTCCTGCTTTAACAAACACTCCAAAAGATTTCCAATGCTGAAAAGAACCAAAAATTATTAATGAAATCAAAGCTATCTGGATACTTTTAGTTTTGACTACATCTGTAATTACCCAGGAAACCAAAATAAAAAATAGAGGTAAAATAGGAACTATAAATCTAAATTCCATGAAATCCCCCCCTACTTTGATAATATAACTAAGCCAAAGAATTATTGGAAATACAAGTAATGTTTGAAGATCATAATTATTTATTTTGCTAAATAACTTTTTAAAGGAAAAAAGCAGTAGAAAAGGAAAAGGAACAAGCCAATAAGAAACAAAAAGCTTACTAACATATTCAATTCCTATTGAAATAGAAGTTCCTACAGAAACTTTGGCATAAAAAGTATTAGGTAAAATATCACCATAGTAAAATTGCTTCCAGGCTAACCACCCTCCTACTAAGATTAAAAACGGTATACTTAAAGCAGAAAGCTTAATTAACTTGGTACGAATTGAGCTAGCTTCTTTTAGAATAGATAGAGATGAAATCGCAAAAATGGTGGACAGCAACACTGCCGAATCTAGTCTAGTAAGCATGGCTAATGCTGAAGCCAGTGAAAGCAAAAGAATCTTGCTTAGTTTCCAGCCATTATTTTTAATCGAAGATATAGCTTGATAAAGGGCAGTCAAAAATAAGCAAGTTTGCAATTGAGTTTCTAAACCACCTGTCGCATAAGAACTAAATGTATAATTAGTTCCTAAAAGTACAATTGACAACAAGGCAATAAACTTGGAGTTAAATATTGTCCAAGAAATTCGGTAGCACAGTATCAAAGAAAAACAGAAAATTGCAATACCAATTGCAAAAGAGGCAGCAACTGGATTGAATCCTGCATATATTGGCAGGCTAATTATTACCGTCCATAAAAAATTAGTATAGCCCTCAATATTTTCCCCTGGATTCCATACTAGACCAAAACCATTAGCAAAATTTTCTGCATACCTAAAAGATATAAATGCGTCATCTTGAACAAATCGATTCATCCAAGCAATACACAATAAGATTGTAATCGCAAAAGGTAAAACGAATTTGGTATTGTTCCAAAATCCAACAGTATTTTCTTGCCAGAACTTGATACTATTTTCTCTTTCGATTAGATTCTTCATATTGCAGGCTTCTCAATTAAACTATAGATTTAGTCATGAAAACTTTCTAAATTGTCGCGTTTGTAGATTTAATATCTAACCAGAAATAAATAACAAGCTGTTCTAGCCAATTATTCCTTGATGCTTTAATAAAAGAATTACAAAACAAGTAATAACCCAAGTAACAACTGTTCCTAAGATCGGTAAATCGTGTAATAAAACTTCTTCTGGTCGCTCTGTTTTACCACCGCTATCAACGTTACCGCCATTTCTCCGAACAATTTCTTCAGGGTCGCTAAGTAATTGATAACGAAAAATTCCATAAATAACTAAGGGCAAAGTCAATAGCATCCAAGGCGTTGATGCGCCATTGACAAAAGGGCCAGAACTCCACAAAGCAAAGCTCATAACCGCACCAGTAGTAACCGTGCTTTCCTTTCTTGTTAACAAAGATAAAGAGTAACGAGACAGAACAGAGCGGGGTTTAATATCTTTTATTTTGGATAGTCTTAATTCTGCTTTGCGTTTCTCAATTCCTAAATATAGAGCCAGCATAGCAGTACACATCAGAAACCAGGGAGATACAGGTATATTAGTCGCTGCTGCACCAGCACAAGCTCTAAGGATAAAACCAAGGGCAATTACCACAATGTCTAAAATGACGATCCGCTTGAGCCTCCAGTTATAGGCTACCTGCATCAAAGCATAACCAGAAAGAATCAGTCCCAAAGTAGGAAATTTTGACCAGGAAATAGTTAAAGAGGAGCTAAATAAAATTCCTGCCATAAAGAGTGCGTGAGGAATAGGGACTAGTCCAGATGCGATGGGACGTTTACACTTAACTGGATGGTTGCGGTCTGATTTGTAATCTGCAATATCGTTAAGCAGATAAAAAGAACTAGAAATAGAGCAAAATAGAACGAATGCTAAGAAACTATGGATTAGAGAATTTAAGTTAATACTAAAAGCAAACAAAGGCGCAGCAAAAACAATCAGGTTTTTCGACCATTGGTGTGGTCTAAGAGCAGTCCAATAGGGAAATTTAGTATGGCTAACTTCTGTCTCAGCAAGAGGAACTTTAGGCATTAAATTGGACATAATACTTACCCGATAAAATACTTTGGACAAACATCGGAACTAAAATTAAACAATATTGACAAAAGTTTTATTGAACTTGGCAAAAATGTTATTTGTCTACCTTGAGAGCATCACACAATCCTCTTGAATTAATTATTAGATGCATTATTTAAGAGGATTAATAACGATCAAAATAGACAGATATTTAAGAATCTCTAATGGCGGCGAAACTGTTGTAAAAGTCCTTTCTTGCCATCTTCGGCGTTGGTGTCAGACTTGCTGTTTCTTTTGTGGGATTGGTTGTAATAAGAGTCGTAGTAGGAATAGGCATAATAATCAAATTCAGGATCGACCATATTTGCCACAACCCCTGCAACATTACACTGACTATTGTGCAGAACATCCAAAGCATTACTAATAGATTTACGGCTTGCTCTTTGAACAGCACAGACAAACAACATAGAATCAACCTCATTTGCCAAACTTTTGGCATCAGAAATTACCCCAATAGGAGGCGTGTCGAGGATTACATAATCGTAACTATCCTCCCATTCTTGAATCAATTGCTTCATTTTTGCCGAATTTAACAAGGCAATGGGATTAGGAGAAGTAGCACCAGCAGTGATTAAATCTAAATTTTCTACCGAACTGGACTGTAGATAATCTATCCAGGGATCTTGGCTACTAACAGCGTCACTTAAGCCAACTTCATTTTTAACTTGGGCTAACTTATGTAGCTTGGGTTTACGCAGATCTGCATCTACAATTAGAACCCGCAGTCCTAATTCTGCTAGCACGATTCCTAAGTTGTAGGAGATGGTTGATTTACCTTCTGCTGAAGTAGAAGAAGTGATTGCCAAAGTTTTAGTCTGACCCTCGTCTGCGACAAGATAGCGCAGGTTCATTGCTAAAGAACGTAAGCCTTCTGTGAAGGATGAATAGTATGAATAAGACTGTCTGGTAGTGTGAATGTTGGATTCAATTCTTGGTTCAGCAACTTTGGGAATTACACCCAATAGGGGTAATCTGGTAATCTGCTTGATTTCTTCGACCTGTTTAACACTTTGATCCAATTGTTGAAGAATAAATGCTGTAGCAACACCCAAAAATCCTCCCGCCATCAAAGCTTGAATCAAGCCTTGTTTGATATTAGGCGAAATTGGTTTGCCAGGTAAGAAAGGAGCATTCAGAATCCGCCACGGTGCGGTTTCTTCTGCTTCGGAGATTTCTAACTCTTGTCTTCTTTCTAGCAGGTAATTATAAGACTTGGATTTTAACTCTACCTGACGCTTTAACTCAGTGAAGGTTTGTTGTAGCCCAGGAATATTAATAAAGTCATTATCTGCCTCAGCTTTTTCTCGGCGCAAACTTGCTAATTGACTTTGCAAAGTAGCAGCTTCGTTTTGTAATTCCAGTCTGCGACTAGCAAAAAATCCTAAAGTAGAACCAACAGAACCTTTTGATGATAATCCTGTCTTAGAGTTTGGATTACTAGCTTGATTGCTGGCTGAAGTACTGGTCGATTCAGCACCAGAAGCAGCACCAGAACTATCTGCTACTCTACCAACATCTGTATAGCTAGGAGTTAAAATGATACGCTCTAATATTTCAGGAGAAATAGATTTGCCTAAAATTTGTTCTGCGCTTTCTTGATGCAGTTTTTTTAATTCCTGACGTTTGTCCTGAAGATTTTCCATGACATGAAAGTTGTCGCGAAAATCGACAGTACCCAGGTTATATTGGGTTTCGATATCTTTTAGCTTGCTCGCTAAATCTTGATAAACTCCATCTTCAGCTAAGACAGAAGATGCCAACATGGTTTCTGAGTCTTGACCCAATTCTTTGAATTGACGCTCTAGCTCTTCTCTTTGTTTTTGGTTGAGGTCGATCGCAATTTGAGTTTGTTGGATCTTAGAAGCAATACCTTCTTTTATCTGTCCTGCGGTCATAGCAGAAACTTCAGGATCGACTAGCTGATGTACCTGACGAAAATGACGAATTTCCTTAGCTGCGTCATCTAATTTTGCTTGAGCATCAGGTAGTTGATTGTCAATAAATTCAATGGCGTTTGTTGCCTGTAATCGCTGTTTATCTAAACTATAGCTGATATAGGTCTCCCCCAAAGCTTCCAAGACTGCTTTAGCTTTTTCAGGGGCGGTATCAACATAAGAAACAACCAGTACATCTGTGGGAACTCGATTGTTAATCGCCTGAGAGATCGATAATCTGCCTACTACTTCTCCAACGGAAATTGAGGGATAACGATCTTTTAGGGTTTGAACTGCTTTTGCCACCATTGAGTTACTACGGAGAACATAAATCTCGGTAGAAAGGTCGGTCATTGAGTAATATTGGCTCGCAGGAGTCTTGTTTGGAGCAACACTAGCCGATTTTTGGTTCTGAGGATTTTCTAATAAAATCAGTGTTTCTGAACGATACTCAGGAGTTTTTAAGGCAGTGGCAAGAAATAGCCCTGTAAAAACAGTTATACCTACTGCTAATGCTGGCTTCCAACGACGATAAACAATTTGTTTGAATTCTGCTAAAGAAAAGCCAGTTTCTTGGGTATTTAAGGCACTTAAATCAACTACGTCGGATCTGATTATTTCATTACTCATATTTAATTCGATCTGTAAATATCATCTTTTATAAACGAAATTCACAGAACCTTAGTCAAAGATAAAGGTTAAAATACTGATAGAAAAAATTCGATTATTCTAAGTGCTTATCTTAAGTTTTTTTCTGTTCTTAGGCTTCAGTAGTTTTACCGTTTTATATTTGACTGAATTTTTGAGTTTTTATTCTTCATTTACCTGAATTCTAGCCCAGCCAGTGCTTTTCCAGATTAGAAAGAAAAGAATAGAGGATATTAAACCTCCGAGATTCCACCTAAGACACTTTTTTAAAATTAGAGTTCTCTTTTGATTTTTAAATGAATTTACTTGATTGTCGATAGTTTCTTGGTTTTTTTCAAGCTTCTGAAGAATGTCAGCTTTTAGTTTCTGAGAATTTACTGAACTAGGTATTTCAATTCTTTGTTTTGCTTGTTGCTGTAGTATGTTTTGAATTTCTTCTTTGGAGTTAGCTAAATTTAATTTTTCTCTATATTGATGAATTACATCTTTTTGGCTGACAAACTTGGCATTTACCTGAGCATTTTGTTGGTGGTAAATCCGAAATCCATTGTTGATACTCAAAGGAATCATCAACAATAGGAATATTGCGGCAAACAAAGATAGCCAAGATGAAAGTTTTAATAAAAAAGTTTCTATGGGAGCGCGATCGCTTTTTTCTCCATAGAAAATAAGTACTACTCCGAGTAAAGTAACGGGAATTCTTTCGATGATTGTCCCCATTGTTTCAAATTCCCATGCTGGATTCATTAGCTGGGGAGGAATGAGTAAAAAGAAAATATCCACTGTCGCCATCAACAACAAGCCATAGCCAACTAGACGCAGGATACCAGAAGAAAATATTAGCCGCTCTTTTTCTTGTTAGATAGTCATGGGATTACTTGAAAGTTTTGCTTGAATTTAAACTTATCCAGTATAGTCTCGTGATTGATTATTGGTTACTAGAGTGTACGCTCGATTAAAGAGAAGGGAAGTTTTGTGATAGCCAGGGATAAATTTCTCGCCAAGCTGTTTCTAGGCTGCTGTAAGCGGTTTGAGAGTCCAAAACCAATGGTGTAGATAAGTTTACCCAAAGGCAGCGACGATCGCGTATACTTGCTTTTCCCTGTATCCATTCCCATCCAATGTGTGGTTTTAGATCGTTTTGATAGCGATGATGAGAAAATTGCTTTTGGGTCACGTTACTAGGGCTTCGGGGACTAACACAGCTAGTCAAATAAGCACGATCGCGATCTTGAAATAAGGCGTGATAACCTATGGTTTCTATTTGGGCAGTTTTTTTGTTTGCGATCGCTTCTGGCGAGATGTTTGTGTATTGTTGTAAATAGGATGTGACATCACCTCTAGTATTTACCAAATAGCTCATCTCTAAACTAATTTTTTCTCGCTCTTTAATGTATTTGTATTGTTGATTGGCTTTGATTTTTTCTAATTCTAGTTCAGCAGTTTGCGATCGAGCTAAACTAGACGGGGACAAAGCGATCGAACCTGGAATAGCAGTTAATTTTCCTGCATCGAGTTTTATTTGTTGAGGAAACTTAAAATTAGCCAGGTCATTATTCCCCGCATCAGGATTAATTAAGACATAAATAGTTATTAAATTGGTACTAATAGCGATTAATGCCAAATAGTAATTACGCCATTGATTTTGCGCGATCGCTTTTTTTAAATCAGATATACCCATCTGGTTTTTTTATTACTGATTACTTATTACTTATTACTTATTACTTATTACTTATTGTTTGTTATTGATTGTCAGACAGCGCGGTATCTTTTAAGACGGTTGAGAATGCTGATTTTTTTGCAATATCCAATAGCAAAATCCTGAAAAAATAGTAATTGCTAAAGTAGAAAATATTTGCGATCCTTCTGTCCCATGCCAATAATTAAATTGAGCTTGATTGGGAATTAGCAAAGTAAGAATACAAACTCTGGTTACTCCTAAGAAGAAACCTAAAATAAGAGAGAAGCTAGGAATTAATATCTGCTGATTTTTCTTAAGGGGAACAAAACTAATTAATAATAATGCTAGCTTTAAAATCAAAAGAATCATAGGAACACCAGCACAAGGATAATCAACTATTGCCTTGAATTTTCCCAATTCTGGTAAATATAAAATAACTTCATTACCATGACTAGATACATCAAATCCTACATAATAAAGTAGATAGGTGGAAACTTTAGCGTTGATAATAGTAATGTGTATAATGCTATCAATAAAGCGTCCGATTACTCCAGCAGGAAAAAACAAGAAGAAGGCAAAAAATAGTTCTTGAATATATTGACCCAATCCTTTGATTCCAGAAGCAATTAATGCCAAAGCAATTGCACTAGCAAGAGGAAGCAAAGGTAACAAAATAGATTCAAAACTAAAAAGAGTAATAGTTTTAGATATAACTAAACCCAGTAAAAATAATCCTATAAAACTCGAAAAATAATCACTTTTGCAGGTGATACTATCTCTTTTATTCCATAGCAACCATAGAATTGCCCCCCAAAACAAACAATCTGTAGTCAGACGATCTATATTTGCTGTTGTCTTCCAGACTAAACCCAGATAAAGAATAGCAATACTAATTAATGTAGAAAAAAGCCACAGGCGATCGCTTTTAATCAGCTTTTTAATCTGAGCTGATACTATATTGGGCTTCTCAAATTCATAAAACACGGTTTTTTCTCTAATATTGAGTCTTTACTCAAACATAACCAAGACATATATCAATAAATTTGAAATACTCTATGTATATTTGAAAAAATCAGCGGGTTACAACAAACTAAAGTTCTTCAACACGACAAAGAACCAAGATTATAAAGACTTTAACTTATAACTATGAGAACCGCTATAGCAACCTGAGGTTATGAATAATAGCAATAATATCTAAGCTTATTACAAAGTATTTAACTAAACAAAGAAATCATAAAGACTCAATTACATAATATGTAATTCCTTCATTACCCTCAACATCAAAATGAGAAAAATCGCTGCTGTTTGTAATAGTATTAAATTCATTTTGGTCGGTAGTAAACAAGTGAGAATAGGATGTTGTATTATATAGCCGATAAAGAGGAACTGTTTCTATATCTTGCGGTTCGGATTCAAAAGCATAGTAGCTTATTCCCTCAAAACTATAATTATCTAAAGTTTGATTAATATGTTTTTTTTCATTTTCATCTATTGTATAAAGATGAGCTCCTGTATCTTTATTAAAAAAGCGATAAATAGGCAAAGCACCTTCGATATTTTCTCCAGTTAAAGCATCTTTATCTGAAGACAAACCGCGATAGGCAACATTTTCGTAACGATATTTTAGTTCGCCATCAATACTGCGTTCAAAGACATCGTGTCTTTCATTTTCATCGGCAGTATAAAAATGAAATCCTGCTTCATATTGGAAAAAACGGTGTACTGGAATTGCATCATAAGCAAAAATATCGTATCCAATATCGACTAAAATCGCTAAGTCTAAATTAGTAGGTAAGTTTCTCTCACCAAAGGTAAAAGATTTGTCTAATAATGCATCACTATCATTATCTAAACTAAAATGATCCTCAATATGAACGTTATCGCTATCTAATGGTATTGGTTGACTATTGTTTAAAGCGACACTTTTACTACCTGTAAATGTTTGATTTTCTATCTGATTGATAAAAGCAGGCGCAATACCAATGCCTAATACATGACCAATTTCGTGCAGACTTAAACTAAGAAAATCTTGTTGATTAAAAGGTATATCATCATCTGTTTGAGGAGTAGCATCAAAATAAAAATTATCTACTGCCGCAGTATTAAACTCAATCGTACCCAACCAAGGTTCAAAATCATCTCCTTCAATCCTTGCCGCTCTTTCACTCCCTAAAACAAAATTCGCGAAATAAGACCCTTCGCCCAAGGTAAAACTATCAGAATTTTCTAAATCAACTGACGAAACGAAAATAATTAAATCATCAATAGGTTCATCTAAAGTTACTTCTTTTTCTTTACCATCAATGGTAAATTTCAATGTTTCTCCAGCAGGAATAGAAGTAAACTCATCTTGAATATAGGAACTCCATATATCTGCGGCTTGCTCCAATATTACTTTTCTCTCGCTAGTAAAAAAACCAGCTTCATCAAAACGATAGTCAAATTCAATATCAAAAGTCATAAAATCAACCGTAATATTTGAGTAGATGTATTGAAATCTATAAAATATATTTTTTGCAGTTAATATATTGAGTGTTTTCTTGGGCGTATTAAAAAATAAATAAAAATCAAACTTACTACACTTATTGAAGAATTATTCTAAAAAAGATTGTAGCCCAATCAAATATATCTTTTTTGCATAAAATTGTCTTCTGTACAAACAATTAAATAATGTAGATAATATTTTTTTGCCGACCAAAAATTGTGTAAATACACTTATTTTTTTTGATACATACACTTAAATCAGACTTGTTTTTATTTTAAAATGTAAGCTATAAAACAAAATATTGATTCTATTATTTCATCACCTAGCAGATCTATTTTCTTAGATAAAATTACCTATTGCAGCAAAAATTCATAGCAAAAATAACTATTTTACTAAGTACAATCAACTATTTTTGTTGTCTACTTGAGGTTTTTAAAAAAGTAGATTATAACAGCAGTGAGATGATAGTAATCTAGAAGTTTAAATAAGCTTTAGATTATAAAAATCATTAGAAATAAACCACAAATACTAAAAATATTTTTGTCCAAAACAAAACCAATGTTCTGGATATTTATAGTGGGTCTTGTTTTAAATTTTAAGCAAATTATATCTATGACTATAATTCTATGCGTACATTAACTTTTGCTTGCTCTACTCTCTTATTTTTGCCTCTTTTAAGCTTAGAAGCCTTGGCAAATCCAGTCGATCAATCTCAACCAGAATCATCAGTGCATTCTGAAGTTGAAATCAACCATCAAGTTGAAAATGTTTCAGAAGATCCATCTACATTCGCTGCTGATAATACTGGATGGAGCAATTCTAATAATGAAATAGAAGATGTAAAATTACAGCTACAAAATATTCGTCAGCGTAACTTTACTCCTAGTCGTGGTGTACCCTCTCTTACAATTGCCAATCCTTATGGGTTTGGCTCTGATAGAGGATTTTATAGCGGTCTTAGCTATCAATTCAGCAACCGTAATGAAGGAGAAGATAGTGACGATGCCACAGCAGGATTTGGCATGGGCTTTGGTAATGCTCAAAAACTAGTTGGAGCAGAATTAAGCTACACCATGGCAAGTTTTGGTCAAACCAATCGTAGTTTTGGTTCTGGTGCTTTCAACTTCAAACTACACCGTCACATTGGCAATGGCTGGGGTATAGCCGCAGGTTGGAATAATTTTTTATCTGTTGGTGATGGAACTGATTCTGATGACTCCTTGTATCTCTCCACCACAAAAATTCTCAAATTGAGAGATAAAGTTTCTTCGCCCTTTAGTCGCATGGCAGTAACGGCTGGAATCGGCAACGGACAATTTCGCACAGAAGACGATATTAATAACGATAATAATAGCTTTAATCCCTTTGGTAGCGTAGCGTTTCGTGTAGCCCGACCAGTTAGTTTTGTTACGGAATGGACTGGACAAGATTTGGCAATGGGATTATCAGCATCCCCCTTTCGTACTCTTCCTCTAACACTAAACTTTGGTGCTAGAGATATTGCAGGTGCTGGAGACGGTGTACGTTTTATCTTTGGAATTGGTACAGGGTTTTAATTGCAAATCAATTTATCTAAACGGTTAATTATGTACAACAAAATATTATGGTCGGGTTTCCTGGCTACAGTAGCAATCTTAACAGCAACAACATCTGCTATAGCAAATGACAAGGGTGGAACGACTAATCATGACAATGGAGCTTACAGTACAGGAAATATGATAATTTCCCCTGTACCTACTTCCAATCTATCTGTTACTCAGTTCAACCCAGAGACAGGACAAATGTCAGGGGGCATAATTAACAATCCAGTCGAAATAGTTACTGGTGCTGCTGCTGGTGCTGGATTGGGTTCAAGTTCTGGCTCTGGTAGTGGTAGTGGTGCTAGTGCTGGATATGGCACTGTTGCTTCTGAGAACGGTGAAGGAGAAAGCAATAATACAGCTTTAGGCAAAGGAGAATGTACAACTATTGCTTGTTTGTCTGCAAAAGATGGCTCCCAAGAAATTACTCTCAACGATGCCGCCGAATTACTAGAAAATAGCTTAGATACTTCTGCAGAAAACTTAGCAGCCGCAGAAGAAAAAAGTCGTATTGCGGCTAACACTAGAAGAAATGCTCTAGATAAAGAGGTTAGACATATTGCTAGAAATAGCAGTAGTTGTCCCAACCCAGATTACTCACCTACTCAAGCAAATCAAGTTGACGGGAGTTCTATAACCGAAGTTCGTGAAGTTCTTGAAAGACAAATTGCAGAATCACAAAAGTTTATCGAACAGGTCAACTTAATCGATCCAGAAAGAAATCTCTGGTAAACAGGAGTAATACAAATGAAACTATTGCAATCAAACACACAATTATTACCTAGATTGGGAAAAATGTTTAAACCTAATTTGGCTTGCTGGGGAATGTCTTTTGGGGTTTTAGGATTACTCTATGCCATGAGCCTAAGCGCAGCAGCAGAGGATGTTGTCGGCAACAAGGGAATAAGATTTGACGAAGATACTATCGTCGAGTTTGAATTTATTGAATCTCACGGTGCATATCAATCCACTTTTGGCGTGATTGACTTAGATACTTGTCAACCAGGAGTTGCAGGAGGAATTGATTTTAATTCTTGCACCAAGACTCCTTTACTCTCAGAAGTTCAGGCTTCAGATAGTTTTGATTTTAATGATGTTTATCGTGAATCGAGCTATGAAACTGACTTACAGGCAGGTAGAGCCAATGATTTTTTGGGTACTCCTGGGGTGACAGTTCCCAATCATCTGGCAGAATATCAGTTTGAAGCTGACAAAATATATGTTTTTTATTTAGAGTCTCAGTTTGATAACAAACCTGCTGGAGTGGTTTACACGACCAGCTTGATTAACGATCAAGGCAATAGACAAGCTTTATTTCATGCAGAAAATTTAACTACTCAAACTGTGGCGCAAAGACGTAATAATAGTAATTTTGACGCAAATAAGTTTGATTCTTTGGTCAATGGTGGATTATTGATCAATTTGGATGATACTGGTTCAGCTCTGGTGAAAACAGGTCACGAAGATGCTGACTTTGATGATTTTATTGTTGGTATGGGTGGATATATTTGCACTCCTATTCAAGGGACTGAACCAAGTCTTCAAGAAAAGAAAATTGGTCGCAGACAACACTAAAAATTAGCAATTGGTCAAAAGCTACTTGCTCAAAACAAGCAAGTAGCTTTTTTAACAGCCGATTGATCTACCAGAACATATCGGAGATCGCGACTTCCTCAGTTCGGTTTTACTTCTTGGAAAAGGAAGGAGAAAACAGATACTATCAGTACAACTTAAGAAGTATTATCTTTAAATTAATTTAATTTGTTTGGGTACGACTTGAGACGAGAGATGTAAGAGGAGGTCGATTCCGAAGTGCAAAACTGGCTATTACAGAACTTGAGTGATATTCTCAATCGAGAGGTACAAACAGAGTTTAATTCCAATAAGGCACAAAGCAATAGTGACAGTCAAAAAGCTCGGAAAAGTACGCTAGAGCAGAAATATCATAGCGAAAAAAATCGTCTTGCAAAGCTTCAAGCCGAGAGTGAATGGCGCAGTGCGATCGCATCTATTGAACAGCTTCTTTTGTCAGAAATCGACTCCAATCGTGATATAGGTATTAGCGAAAAACAAGGATTGATTTTTTCTGCACCCTTGCCTGTTCTAAGCAATACTAAGTTAGTATCTTGTTTTCAATCAGCAGTATTCACTACAGATGCTTTTAATGTTAATGCTTTAATGCCCTGCCGTCAGTCAATCGCTACAGAAAAGACAGCAGCCCATGAAGATGCAGCATCAGCCGTCAAACTTCCTTTGATACCAACAGATTCAATTAATCAAGAACCATTTTGTCTTGTTTTGACTGCTAACTTTGGTTTGGTTATGGTTTTGGGTAAAGATACCCAAGGAACAGCTAAATTTCATTTTTCTTTCGATCCTGCTACTATCAATCAAGTTTGGGCTACATTGCGATCACGTTTGGTTTTAGCCAAATATCATCATTTAGAACATTTAGATAGCTTAGTTAAGCATTTTAATCCTCCAGAGCCAAGTTATCGTTTAGTAACTAGTTTTAGTCGCCAATTAATTCAAAATATACCTGGAGCCAAAAGTTGGATACCAGCGAAAACCTATTCTGTAGAAACGGTTTCTTCTACTTCAGAATCAGAGCGGTATACTGCTGCTTTTGCTCATGATGACTCTACTAGTCATGTAGAGATGG
>CAKZYI010000798.1 GCA_937884735.1 uncultured Pleurocapsa sp. | reverse complement strand
CAGCTAAAGTTTGAGCTATATTATATAGTATTGGTTATAAAAGACTCTAACCATGTAGCTCGACCTTTTCTTTCTGTTCGCAACAAAGAAAAAGTTGACTTAGCCTATACTGAACCAATCCTATCTATGTGCTAGAAAGCCACAGGAGGAATGCTTTTCGGATCATTTTTCTTGTAGAAGGATACAAACTATGGTGGATGGGCTTAGTCAGGATAATCACAGGTCATCTAGAATTATCCCTTTAGTCTTAATAGTAGATGATAATCAAGATAACTTGCTATTTATTTCCTGCATATTAGATAGTTTAAATATTAAATTTATTTCGGCTGATAATAGTGGTGCTGCTATTAGTTTGGCAATAAATGAGCAGCCAGATCTTATTTTCTTAGATATGGTGATGCCTGAAATTGACGGAATGGAAATAACTCGTAGACTAAAGCAAAATTCTTTTACTGAAAAAATTCCTATAGTTGCAGTAACAGGCTTAACCCTGCCCAAACATAGAGAAGCGATTGAAAGGGCAGGATGTAATGGATATATTGGCAAACCTTTCTTGATTGAAGAAGTCGAAGCGCAAATAACTCGTTTTCTTAATCTTTGTTTGATTTAAACTCTAAAATTGCGATCGCACCTGTAATATTGTTATCAATAGTAGTGTCACTCATAAAATCTGTTACCTGCACGTCCATTACTTCTTCAATGGTATTTTTTATTTGGGGATGAATTACATCATCAATTGCTGTTCTTACTTGTTTGGCTAAGAAGAGATGATCGTTATTTTTTAGCAGCTTTTCAGGTGAAGTTATAGCTCCCTCTAATATGACAACCAAAGTGCGATCGAATAGTTTATAAGAGACACGATCTAGCTCGTGTTCTAACTGTTCTTGGTAAATATTCTTAATTTTCTCTGATAGCAAATATTTTATCTTATTAAATTTAAGCTTATTTCTCATAATGGGCATCAAGTGTGCAAATAGATTAAAGATTTTCAGCTGAAAATCTTTAATCTATAGTTTGCTATTTTATGTTTTACTTTTATTTTTGACTACATTTTCTGGATTACGAATTTGTGGGGTTTTGTTTATGATAATTTTAGTTCCCGTTCTTCGAGTCTCTAAAGTAGCGTCACTAAGCATGTCTAACACCTCAACTTTAGTAATTTCTTCGATCAGCTTCTCTAGATCGGGTTGAATCGCATTTTCTAGATTTGAGCGGACTTTCTTTGCTAAGTCATCCTTGCCTTCGTCAAACAGTATTTGTTCGGCGTTGGTAATTGAATCTTCAACGATTACTGCCAACTTGGTATCAAATAACTGGCAAGTAACTTTAGACGGTCTGTGCCCCAAATGAGAACGATAAAATGCCTGAATTTTCTGAGAAAGTTCCCGTTCCAACTGACCGCGAGTATACAATTGTTGTGTCATTTTAATTATTTTTTTAATCTAAACTATTATTCGTAAGTTAAGTTGAACCTTTTACTTTTCCCTGAAGGGCGAACTAAGTCACGAATCACGGTGCAAACTAAAATTTTTTCCTTATAAATTAAGGAATTTTATTATTGCTTTACTTAACTTATCATCTAGTCTTGAATTGTCATATCCGTCTGAAGATACAAATATTTTATAAATACTTAACGATCTTCAGATTCAAGATTTACAGCCAAAAAATCGCCGCAATACATTATGAATTGTCTAATTTTTTTCTAATCTATCTTTTGGCTTAGTCACTAATCTATAGAAAGAAAGACGTAAAAAGAAGACCAACGCAGGTAACGTTGTTGTTAAGTTTAAAAAAAGGAAAACAAAATTTATGAATTTACTATTACAAGTTGCCACCAGCGAACCCCATTTCCCTTATGCAGCAACGGCAGTTTTAGGATTGGGTTTTGTTGCAGCAGTTACTATCGGTTCTGTTGCTTGGTATAACTCCAAACGTCCTGCTGGTTGGGAAGGAAAAGAACGCCCTGATATTGTTCCTAACGTTGACAAATAATACTTACTTTCTACGCCATTAATAGTACTAAACCTTGTTTCAAAACAGCAGTTGTACATTATACAAATTACCAAAGTATAAGTACTTTCTGTAGTTATATTTCAGGAAGCTTATAACTGCCTCAAGACTAAATTAGAAAGGTCATACTGAAGCATTCAGGTTTAGTATCAGCTAACATATTCGAGAAAGAAAAATGGAAAATAAAACACCTAAAGATGCTAACTACGATCGCTCTATTACTTCTGCTGAAACGGCGGCTAGAATGGAGAGAGAAGGTGATGATTTTAAGGAAATAGCGAGTAATCCTGGTCAAACAGTTGACCGAGAAGGTCTAGCCAACAATTATGCTGTTGAGCCTGAAATGTACTATGAAGAACCAGGCGATCGTAAAGAAATCTTAGAAGCAGAAAAAGCCGAAAGGGTAGAAGAAATAGAAGATGTTAATACTCCTGGCGGTAAAGGCGTGGGTATTATATAGAAACGTTGCCGATTTGATGTAGGACATAGAAATCATACTTCACTCAATTGGCAAACTTCTATTTTGTAAAATATCATGGCTAGTAAAGCTATATTTACAGCAAACTAAAATTACCATGATAGGGGTTCTAAAATATACTTTTAGAACCAATATTGCGGATTATTATTCACAAAATACATAAATTTAATTATATAAAATTTATTAGCTTGTTAGGATATCTATTAGCTCTTGGCTATTGAAAATTTTCTTAATATATTTAATTTGAACAAACTGTGTATAAGGCAAAAAGAAAACGCCCTTTTAAATAAGAGCGTCATCAAAATGTTTTGAATCTAACTAAATTAGAATTTCCCTAAAAATCTAACCATTAATTGAAGGTGCAGTCATTGCCACAGGGGCAGCATCACCACTAGCCAAATCCAGGGGGAAGTTATGAGCATTGCGCTCGTGCATTACTTCAAAACCAAGGTTAGCGCGGTTTAATACATCGGCCCAAGTATTGATTACATGACCTTGAGAATCAAGAATGGACTGGTTAAAGTTAAAACCGTTGAGGTTAAACGCCATAGTTGAAATTCCCATAGCAGTAAACCAAATACCAATTACAGGCCAAGCACCAAGGAAGAAGTGCAAAGACCGAGAGTTGTTGAAAGAAGCATATTGGAAGATTAGACGACCAAAGTAGCCGTGGGCTGCCACAATATTGTAAGTTTCTTCCTCTTGACCAAATTTATAGCCATAGTTTTGCGATTCAACTTCAGTAGTCTCGCGAACTAAAGAAGAAGTTACCAAAGAACCGTGCATAGCAGAGAATAAAGCACCACCAAATACACCAGCTACTCCCAACATATGGAAGGGATGCATTAGGATGTTATGTTCTGCTTGGAATACCAACATAAAGTTGAATGTTCCAGAGATTCCCAGAGGCATACCGTCGGAGAAAGAACCTTGTCCGAGGGGATAAATTAAAAATACTGCTGTTGCAGCCGATACAGGTGCAGAGTATGCAACGCAAATCCAGGGGCGCATACCCAAGCGGAAGCTGAGTTCCCATTGACGACCCATCCAGCAGAAAATACCAATCAGAAAGTGAAAAATAATTAGCTGATAAGGACCTCCGTTGTAAAGCCATTCATCTAAAGAAGCTGCTTCCCAAATTGGGTAGAAGTGCAAGCCAATTGCATTAGAAGAAGGTACAACTGCACCAGAGATAATATTATTTCCGTAAATAAGTGAACCTGCAACGGGTTCGCGAATACCGTCAATATCAACGGCGGGTGCTGCGATAAAAGCAATGATGAAACAGATAGTAGCAGAGAGAAGACAAGGGATCATCAATACACCAAACCAACCGACATAAATACGGTTGTTAGTATTAGTGACCCAGCGACAAAATCTCTCCCAAGGGCTATAGTTACCGCTATTGCGAATGGTAGTTGTCATAGATTATGTATAGCTGAATATATTTTGCATTATGTTAGAGACAACATAAATTATCTCTTCATTTCAGTATATTTACATCTCTTTTAATTGAGACGTATTTTTTAGTAAAATTATGTTTTTTTATATTGATTAAAGTTAATTACTTTGTTTTATTAATTAATATTTTTAATTTTGAAAAAGAGATGTAAATAAGTGTAAAAATATTGTTTATTTATTTAAAGTCAAGTAAAGTTTTGACTTCTTGTGTCGTTAATTTTCGCCATTGACCAGGTTTTAAATCCTCAATATTTATCCGCTGAGAATTTCTACCTATAGCTATTCTAACTAATCTTAGGGTGGGAAAACCAACTGCTGCGGTCATTCTTCTAACTTGGCGATTTTTTCCTTCAGTTAAAGTCATTTTTAACCAACAGGTAGGAACATTTTTGCGATCGCGTATAGGAGGAATACGAGGTGGTAAATTAGGTTCTGAAGATAATAAAGATACTTTTGCTTTTTTTGTGCGATAGTTTTTGATCGTAATACCGTTGCGAAGTTTGTTTACAGCTACTTCATCGGGTATTCTCTCTACCTGGACATAATAAGTGCGAGGATGGGCAAATTTAGGATCGGACAAACGGTTTTGTAGCTGTCCATTATCAGTTAATAATAATAATCCTTCACTATCCAAATCTAATCTACCAACAGGATAAACTCCAGGTATGGGAATATAGTCTTTTAACACAGGACGTTTATTTTCACTGCTGTTATCAGTAAACTGACATAGAACCCCATAAGGTTTGTTGAATAGTATATATTTCATATTTAGTGATTAGTTGTTAGTCATTAGTTGTTCGTAGCTATCAAATATGATTTGCTTGTTAATATTGAAAGCATTTAACCAAATAAAGTGATAGCAAAGTTCATTACTAAACAGATCAAAAAACTGATTCTGCTGTTTATAGTTGCATTTCTCATATTTATATTTTTCTCCCGCATAACTACTGCACCAAACCATACGCCAATAAAATCTGAAGTAATAAAAGGTGTGTGGCTAACCCATATTGGTAATGCTTTTTTAACTTATACCAGCCTTACAGATAATGCTTTTTATCAGCTATCTCGGCTAAATTACAATCGAGTTTACGTTGATGTTTATAACAACGGAACAACCTATTCTAGTAAATATGCACCTAGAAACTATCTTTTATCCTTGCCTTTTACCAATCCGTTAAAAACGGCTATTAGAGAAGGTAAGCGTCAGGGTTTAAAAGTTTATGCTTGGTACGAACACGGCATGATGACTTTTGGCAATGCAGAATTAGCAAGACAGCATCCTGATTGGATCTTAGCTACTGCAAATAACGAAAAGCAAATTGATAATCACTGGTGGTTAGATCCAGAAAATCCTTCGGTACAGCAATATTTTGTAAATTTGTTTACTGAGGTTGCTGCATCTTACCCCGATCTTGATGGCATCCAAGTCGACGATCATTGGGGAATACCAATTCAATTTGGCGATAAGTCCGCTGCTATGACAGAGCTTACACAAAAGATTGTAGAGTCTATTAGGAATGCTAATCCAGATTTAATTATCTCTCTTTCTCCCAATCCTTTGGGATTCTCTCGCAAAAAATATGCTCAAGATTGGCTAGTCTGGATTAAAGCAGGAGTAATTGATGAATTAGTAATGCAGCTTTATCGTCCTACCAGTCAAGAAGTTGCTCTGGCGATCGACAATTCTATATTATCTAAAGTAAAACAGGATGTGGATATAGGCATTGGCATCTATGCAGGTAGTTTGACAAATCAAAAGCCTTTAGCAGAAATTCAAAAGCAGTTGGAAGTAGTAAAACAACATGGCTATGGCTATGCTATTTTCCCCTGGGAAACTTCTCTAGGATTGGTTCGTTGGAAGAAACAAAAACAAAAAGAGAATTATTTAAAAGCAATTTAGGGCAACATCACCCAACTATTTAACAGTTATGATGGATTAGCTTGATGAACTTAATTCCTCAATAAGGCAAAATATGATTGAATTTAAGCAAATTACCCGTAACAAGTTGTTATTAGTATTATTTAGCTGTATCCTTACCCTGTTTTTGAGCAATAGAGCTAATTCTCAAAATACTACTACATTGGCTCAGAATTTCCTCAATATCAATTATGGTGGCAACTATTACGCCACTATGTTGGAAGCAGATCGCTTTTATAAACAAGGAGATTTACAAAAAGCCAAACAAATTCAAAAACAGGTAAAGCCAGATTTTCCTGAACCCGATCCTGTACCCGCAGCCGAAAGCGATCTAGCTAAATTAGATGGGACGGCTAAACAATATTGGGATACAGCTAATCAAGCTATTCAAGAAGATCCAGACGATGATGATGAAGTTGATGCAAGAATTTTTGAGCCTTTAGAAAGTCTGGTTGATAATTATCCTCAGTTTGTCCCTGGACATATCTTATTAGCCGACACCTACGATCTTTATGGTGCCGAAGACGAGGCTTTAAGCACGATTGAAATCGCAGCGGAAAAATATCCCGAACGAAATGATGTTTTAGACAAAAGAATCGAACTATTATTAGCCTACGATCAACCGCTAGAAGCTTCGATCGCAGCCAGGGAATTTGCCTATAGCTATCCTGAATCTCCCAAATCTGCTGCATATCAGAGTGATGCCAATGAATATTTTCAAAAGTATCAAAAACAATTAAAATCCAAAGTCACTACTTCTAGTATCCTTGGTGGTATTGGTCAAGCAGCAATAGGTAATGAAGAGCAAGGGTTGAGCCTAGGTCAAATGCTATTGCAGGGTGAATCGGCAACAGGAGAAGCGATCGCTAATAGCTATAAAGCTCAATCGAGCATGGTATCTGATGGGACTCAACTTGAGTATATTCGAGGTATTGGGAACAAGCTTGCTGAGTTAATGGGTAGAGATGAATTTGAATATGAATTCAATATTATTAATGACCCTACTCCCAATGCTTTAGCCCTACCTGGAGGTAAAATATTTTTCCATACGGGAATGTTAGAGTTAATGGACTCTGAAGCGGAGTTGGCGGGGGTAATGGCGCACGAAGTTGCCCACGCTGTTTTGTCTCATGGTTACAAAAAACTGGGAGAATCGGCGATCGCAAATACAGGGACAAATCTTTTATCAGGTTTGGCTGGTGATAGAGCAACTTCAGTGGCTGAGGTTGGTAGTACATTGCTAGACAAGCAATTTAGTCGGGATAAGGAGAAACAGGCTGATGTTTTGGGTATCAGGGTTTTGGATGCTGGGGGTTATTCTGCCGATGGTTTGTATAACGTGATGGCAAAATTGGCTCAACTTGAAGGTAAGGGCAACATTGCTAAGTCTTTGTTATCTAGTCATCCTGCGTCGGAAACGCGCATGGAATATCTTGAGGAGTTGATTCAAACGAAGGGTTACAACCGATATGGTTATGAGGGTGTTGAAGCTTATCGTAATGTTTTTCCTAGATAGTTTTATAGCTCTGAGTTACAAGTTTTTTGTCTTTTTGTAGTCAATTTATTTTTGAAAACCATATTTGTCTCTGGGGGAACTTTCCCCCAAACCCCCTGTCGGGGACGTTGCGTCGTCCCCAAACCCCTCACACAAGGGTTGATCGTTTAGTTTGACTGAATTAAACTTTTAATTGTTATTGTATGTGTTATGAAATATTATTTATCTACTATATTTGGTGCTGCTACTTTGGCTTTGGTTCAACCTCATGTTACTTTAGCTCAAACGGTAATTCAGCCTGATGTGCAAACTATTGCTTCTCAGTTTACGGTTAAGGTTAATCCTGATGGTGAATGGGGTTCGGGAGCAATTGTTGGTAGGAATGGTAATGTTTATTATGTGCTTACGGCTAGGCATGTAATCAACGATATTCGGTCGGGGGAAGAGCTTTGGTTGGTTACTCACGATAGGAAAGACCATAAGGTCAATATAGATGCTATAAGTTTTCTGCCCAACAATATTGACTTGGCATTAATTCAATTTACTAGCAAGAATGATTATCCCGTTGCTACGATTTCTAGTTATGATTATCGGCTTTATGAACGCAGAGATTATGAAAATAGTGCTGTTAGTAATGTAAATGAAGATAAGCAATATTTGTATGTTTCAGGGTTTCCTTTAGTTGGAGACAAAAGAGTATTTAATCCTGGCTTTTTGTTTGATAATTCTGCTAGCGCGATCTCTGCCCCAGATATTGCTAATCCTGATGATTATTTTGGTGGTTATGAATTGATTTATACTAATCTTACTCACCCAGGAATGAGTGGCGGTGGAGTGGTTGATACTGCTGGGCGTTTGGTGGGTATTCATGGTCGAGGCGATGGTAGGGTAATTGGCGAAGAAGATGAAATTATCCGCAAGTATCTCGATGAAGTTGGAGGAGATTCTGTCAAAATAAAGGAGGGGCTTAGTTTGGGTATTCCTATTCAGTCTTTTTTGGATTGGGCTGCTAATCAGCCTATTAATAATTATTTGTCGATCGCAGATTCTGCTCCGCCTAATTTAAATTCATCGAACATTAAATCTTGGCAACCACCTCTGTCGGTGAGAGATACAGCGAATCCTTATCATTGGATTGAAAGGGGCAATCAACTATGGCGTATTGGCAGAATATCTGAAGCACGAGGCTCTTTTGAAAAGGCAATTCAGTTAAAAGAGGATCTTTATCTAGCCTGGTTTGCCAAGGGTTTTACTCTAGGATTTGATCGCCAGTTTGACCGCGCTTTGGCAGCTTGCGATCGCGCTATCGAGCTTAATGTGTTGCCTACTAAAATTAAGTATGAGTCTTTTCGCTGTAAAGCAGGAGCATTGCAGCAACTACAGCGTTTAGAAGAGGCTTTGACGGCTTTGGAGCAGTCTTTGACTATAAACAGTGATAATTCTGCCGATTGGATGTTTAAAGGGGAATTGAGCTTTGCATTGGGAGAGTATCAATCTGCCTTATTGTCTTTAAATCGGGCGGTAGAGTTGAGAGAATCTCAGCAAATATCGCCATCTTCTTTGTTGCACAACAATCGAGCTTTGGTTGCACTAGAGCTAGAAGAGCATGATTTGGCTTTGTCAGATGTGGAACAGGCGATCGCCATTGATGCTAATTTTGCTCCTGCTTGGCGCAATAAAGGTTTGATTTTGGAAACTAGCGATCGTGATGAGGAGTCTTTGGTTGCTTACAACAAAGCTTTGGAATTGGATCCACAAGACTATAATACTTGGACAAATCGGGGTTTTTCTCTATATAAATTACAGCGTTATCAAGAAGCCAAACAGTCTTTTGAAAAAGCTTTGGAAATCAATCCTAACTATCAACCTGCAATTAATAATTTGGAAGCAATTAATTCGGCAATTTAAGATATTAATCTTAATTTAGGATTTAAAATAAACAATAATATTTTTAATTCCATTTCTTTTGTAAGATATTTGCATAAATCAAAGAAGTCAATACTATAATTGTAGTATATGAATTTTTAATTATTATTGCGATTATGAAACCTACCTCCTATTTTTCATTAGCTATAACTTTCGTTCTTACTGCTTCTGCGACAATAATTTCTGGCAGTCTAGCCCATAGCCAAGAACCTTTATTTTCTTG
Source organism: uncultured Pleurocapsa sp. (assembly GCA_937884735.1). GTDB lineage: Bacteria > Cyanobacteriota > Cyanobacteriia > Cyanobacteriales > Xenococcaceae > Waterburya. The sequence goes on along the minus strand of CAKZYI010000798.1, from coordinate 3,901 downwards.
TGACACCTCCAGCGGAGTTCCTGCCACTGTAGTACAGTCTCCCAAACATGGTTCGGTTAAGATAATTGAGTGGAAAACAACTGAGTTTGGGGATAAATTTAGTCCTGAAGCTCGTTGCAATGCTGTTTCGGAGAAGTTTCAGCAGTATGCAGTGGCTGGTACTCTAAAATATTTTACGACTGGTTCGGTAAATCGCCAGCCTGTAATTTGTGCAGTAGCTAGTAAAAACGCGCCCTGTAATTCTCAAAGTATGCTCTATACCCTCAGAAAAGGGACTAATGCCAGAACTACTCTTAAACAATTATTAGACATAAGATCTGGTTCTAGTAGTAGTGCTTTGAATGAAACCGAGAGTCGAATCTATGTTGATTTTGACAAAGTGGTCGAGGCTAAGGCGCAGGTGGATGATACCAGCGATTCTAGCTTTGGTAGTGAGGAAGCTGTCTTGTTGTTTTAGACATTTGTAAATTATAAATATTTCAAATATAAATATTTAAAAAGCGATCGCACTTGATAAATCGATAAAGGCGATCGCTTTTTAAGTATTTTTAAGTAATCAATTATCTACGATTGTTTCCCAACCAATTACATCGAGAAGCTGTAGATCGTTGCTGCTAATATGATTAATTTGTCCTAAACCCTTACCTGGCTGCATAATGCCGACATCTTCTCCGTGCTTCCAGTGGGATATTTGTCTGCCATCTCCTAAGTATACTCCTGTGGACAGTTGAGCTATTTCTGTGTGTCCTCCATCTAAAGAAAAATACTTTTTTGCATCTCCTGTGGTGAAGTCAATGATGCCTAAATCTGAGCTAGAGTTGCTGTAGCGAAATAAATCCATACTTGTGGGAATATATTCATCTTCAAAGACAAATCGATCTGGTTCTATATCTGCCAGCAAAGATTCAATGGGAGTACCGGCAATTAATTCTCCTAAGTCAATATCAGCAAAGATTTCCGTCAAACCTAATTCTGTCACAATGTCTTCTAATTCTAATATTTCGACAATATCCTGTAGGTTTATATCTTCAGTGGCAATTAATTCCTGTAGGTTTTGACCAGCGGTAATATCTAAATTGTCTACTCCAGAAATAAAACCAAGGGTATGACCGATTTCATGAGTGGCAACAGTTTGAAAGTCGATGGCATGATCATCAATGCCATCAGTGCGATCAAAATCCCAGTTAACATCATTTCTGTTGTCAACATCGCTATTAAAGATAATTGTTGCATCAATTTCTGCTTCGGTATCAAATCCCAAAGCTTTGGCATTGGCAACAGTTAGGCTAATGGTTGAATTGTTCTGGCTGGCATTATCATCTAGATATGGTTCGTCACTTCCCTGATTTTCTTGAGTGTTGTTAATTAATAAATTAATGTTTTCACTACTGGGTAAACTTGCCAAGGCTATCTGATCGTCTGTAGAAATAGCATCGCTATTTAATGCCTGATAAAAATCGCTGTAGGAAACTTCAATGGTGTTGCTGTCAGCTTCTCCTGCGGTAAATTCATCTAAAGGATTGTATTCAATATTGATGTTTATGTTTACCTCATCGGTCAAATATGATGACCATATTTCTCCCGCTTCTTCCACACCATCTTTTACTGCTTGAGGTACATCTTCGGCAAAGTTAAAGTTAAACAAGGAGTTGGTATTTTGAGAGATAAAGTTTGCCTTAAAAATATTTTCTGCGTTGACATGATTGAGTACTGCCAAGGTTTGTTCTTGATAATTAACTGCGGTGTAAATAATATCTTCTTCACCTTGAACAAATTCCAAGTCGTCATAGCCAATATGGTCGGGTAGTTTTAAGAAATCTTGGTTAGAATCATAATCTGTAATCAAACTTGTCCCTTCAAAAGACAGGATAAAGCGATCGCTTTCCTTTCCTCCAGATAGAACATTAATTCCCTCACCACCAGCTAAAGTATCTTTGCCATTACCGCCAGTTAACTCATCATCTCCTGCACCACCATTAAGGTAGTCATCTCCATTGCCACCATGCAAAGTATCGTTGCCACTGCGAGACATTAAGCGATCGCTTCCTGCTTCGCCATATAGTTTGTCATCTCCACTTCCAGTCGTAATCAAATCATTGCCCTGATTGCCATAGAAGGTATTATCTCCCCTAAGATCTTCTAGGGTATCATGTCCTTTTCCTCCATCTAAAATATCGTTTCCACCATCACCATTTAAAATATCGTAGCCAATTCCACCGATGAGGGAATCATCACCGTCTCCTCCCAAAAGGCGATCGTTGTTTTGTCCTCCATTGAGCAAGTCATTGCCCTCACCACCGTCAAGAATATCTTTACCTGCTTGACCAAACAGCAAGTCGTTTCCTGCACCACCCTGTAAAAAATCCTTTCCTTCCCCTCCATCTAAAATATCCGAACCCGACTCCCCCAAAATAATATCGTCACCAGCCAAGCCATAAACCACATCACCCCCAACTGTTTGTGGGAGATAATCATCTTTTTCTGTACCTTCAATAGAAGCGGCATTACACAACCCCAAAGCATTAGCAATAGAAGCTTTATAAGCAAATCCAGTTAATTCTGCTTTAGCACTTTCCTGATTAACCAGCACCGAAATCGTCGTGTCATCCCGCAAAAAATAGTCTACTTCTGAACTATAGCCAAAAATCCCACCAGTCATACTTTTTACATCTCCCCAGGGATAGGTGCGCGGAAACACTCCCATTCCAAAGCGATCGAATTCAGATATTCCTGTATCGGTATAGTTGCATATTTCCTCTGTCGACTCTGGATCTAATAATTCCCCTGAAGCCAAGGCATCAAAAAAGATTGCTACTTCTTCTGCGCTGGAAACCATCGATCCTGCACCATAAGCAAAGCTGGTATTTAGGAAAGTATAATCTTCCAAGACACCATCTTCTCTTACTTCTCCCTTGACTGTAAAAATATCTTCATAGCCTTTGACTCGCCGATCTATATCTACATCTTGAGTTGTGAAAAAAGTATTGTCTAATCCCAATGGATGAAGAATTTCTTCTGCCAAAATCTGTTCGAGAGGTAAACCTGTTGCTTCTTCGGCAATCATGCCTGCAATAATGTATCCCGTGTTGGGGTAAGTCCAAATATCTGTTGAGAAATCACTAGAAAATAAAGGTTCGCCAGCAATATACCCTACTAATTCTTCGGGTTGCCATTCTTTGTTTGTACCCGACAAATAATTTGCAGCCAGATCTTCTAAAAATGCTTCGTTATTAACATAATTAGATATGCCTCCTGCACCATTGAGGAGTTGACCCAGGGTAATATTCTCACTATCAGGAATTTGAGCAGCGATTTCTGGCAACCATTCCCCTAAAGTATCGTCCAAACTAAGCTTACCTTTTTCTTTTAGCTTGAGGATAACTGCGGAAGTAAAGGATTTACTGATGCTGCCAATATTAAATAATTCATTTGATTCGGTAGGTGTTTGAGTTTTTAGATCCGAAACTCCACTAACACCACGCCAAATACCGTTAGAAGTAACTACACCAAAACCCACTGCTAAATTGTTTAATCCCAAATCTTCTGCGGTTTGGTCTAAAACTGTCTGTAAATCTTGGTCTAAATTTTCCGAAAAGTTATTAGTTTGATTATTCATCTTGCTCATCACTTTATTAATAGTCTTCAACTGAAAACAGATTAACCAAAGCAACTATCAAACCGTATCTGAAAGATGTCATGTAAATTAATGACAAATGTCATGTTTTACTTTTAATGCCGCAAATTAAAATAAAAGATATATTTATGTTTATTAATAATGTATCGGCTTAAAAAGTACTTAACTTCGCCTCATCTTAGCTGGCGTTTGATTGAGTGGATTCTTATATTTGCCAACTTTCCAACAATATTTTTCTTTGGAAATGACTATACCGTTAGACCAGAA
>CAKZYI010000797.1 GCA_937884735.1 uncultured Pleurocapsa sp. | reverse complement strand
GTACCACCCCTGCCGATATTCCGAAAATGGTTTTCAGTCAAATCTTGTCCCCCACCACAACCAGTATGAATATAGTCTTCTGCTACAAGAGGAAAATACTCTTGTTGACTCATGTGTAATCTAGAATTAAGGTCGAGAGTAACAATTTCAATAGTCCCTTCTTTTGTTTCTACTTGCGAACTAGCTGTAATGCTACTTTTGGGATCGACAAACAACCCTTGAGTATTAATCGAAATTTTTCCTCCGCTCCCCTGTTCCGCATTTGCTTTGACGGTGTTACGCTCTACTAGTAGCAAGTTATCGGCTTCTAATAATATATTGCCACCATTACCATCTTGCTTTGCAGTAGTAGAAATTAAGCTTTCACTATCTAAAAAGATCGAATTTTCAGCTACAACACTAATCGAACCTCCTTTGCCCGATGCAGTATTGGCAATAATTTCTCCTGCGGTATTCAAGTTTAAATCAGCAGTAGTTATCTTAATATCTCCTGCATTAGCTGAACCATAGTTGCTAACGGAAATACGTGCTGAATCTTCGATGGTGAACTCTGGAGTATTAATAATTAAACTACCGCTTTCTCCTGGGGGTTGTAGAGCAAAATCTAAATTTTCTATTCCTGAAGAAGCAGTAAAACCGCTAGCCAAACTTATTTCGATCGAATCACCCAAACTATTTTGCGATCTGAAAATTCCTGTGCCAGATATATCAATTGATTCACTAGCATTGACGGTGATTGTTCCTCCTTTTCCTACCCCTGCAAAAGCTTGAACCTGACTGCCATCGTAAATAGTTAACTTACCAGTATTAACCTCTATTTGTCCTCCATTTCCTCTTCCTTGGGTAGAGGTACTGATAATTGATGGCTTATCACCAACGGCACTAGATAATTCGATATTTGTAGCAGCCTCTAAAGTAATGTTTCCTCCTGCACCTTCGCTCAAAGTACCAGCGGAGATAATTGAACCATTAGTTAAGAAAATTTTAGGAGCTTTAATAAAGATATCACCTCCTGCACCTGCGATCGCTTTTTCTAGATCTGAGCTTACTTGTCCTACTTGAGTAAACAAAACGCTGCTGTCCAAATTCACCGATTCCGTCGCATTAAGCTTAATAATGCCCCCCGTACCAGTTACATCGGTAAAATTGCGTATTCCTGAACTAGAAGTAAAATCAATCGTTTTGCCTCGAAAATCAACTATGCCACTACTATTGATCAAGGCTTTGTTCTTAAAGTTTATTCTGCCGAATTCTTGAATAGAGTCATAATTAAAATCCCAACTATTATTATCTTGTTCCAAGGCAACGATGCCAGATTTGATACTGCTGATTTCAATATTACTGGCAATGGCATTTAGACTATTACGAGTTATGGATACATACCCCCCCATTTGTGCCAATGTATTTCCTGGTTGAACGCTTAAGCCGATGCCAGGATTACTTACATTTCGATTGGCATTAGGTAATACTGCGATTTCCGATGGTTCGCCATACTGTAATCCAATAGGAGAGCTTATGGTTAATGTGGGCTGGTTATTGGGAGCAACTGCACTATACTGTGTGCCATCTTCAAAGATCGTTGCCTCTGCTGTAGTGGCAATAAAAGAACCACCTACATTCAGTTGAGCATTTGCACCAAAAATGATTCCCGCAGGATTAATCAAAAAGAGATTGGCTTTACCCTGAGTTTGAATCAAACCATCAATCTCAGAAGGGTTTCCTCCTGTGACACGGCTAAATATATTTTCGATATTTAAACTATGGTCGAAGTTGGCAATGGTATCTGTATTGAGAGAGAACTGCTTGAAACTATGAAACAGGTTATTTCCTGATTCGGTTCCTCCCACAATATGAGAGATATTATCTTCTATCTTAACTTGAGTATTAGTTATGCGATCGCCTATTATTTGCGCCTGAACTCTGCCACTGCTACAGAGCAAACCCAAACCTGCAACTGTCAGCGTACTAATTTTTAATTCATAACCACCAAAATTAGCAACCAACATGGCAATCTTCCTAAAAATACCTTACGCAATACTAACTTAGACAAATCAATCCAGCCAGCTCTTTGACATTAATAATTACGGTTTTCTAGAAATATTTGTTCGGGCAGAAAACGCTACCAATAATGGCTATAAACCACACTTACAGCTACTAAAAAATTTACCTAGAATGATATCAAAGCAAAGAAAAAAACAAATTAGCTCACTGGAGAGAAAATAGAATTATGGCAATTGTACGTTACAATCCCTGGTCGGAATTAGACTCTGTTCAACGTCAAATCAATCGCATGTTTAACGAAGTTTTACCTACTACAAATATTACCGAATCAAATACTTTTTTCAAGTATCCTGCTGCCGAACTTATTGAAGCCGAAGAATACCTAACTCTTAAGTTAGAAGTACCTGGAATCAATTCTGAAGATATTGAAATTGAAGCTACTGCTAAAAGTATTTCTATCAAAGGTGATCGTCAATCTCAGGTAACTGAAGAACAACAAAATAAAACTCAATCCGAGTTCCGTTATGGTAGCTTTCATAGAGTAATCTCTTTACCAGTAAGAATCCAAAATACTCAAGTCAAAGCTGAATACCAAGATGGTATTTTACACCTAACTTTACCCAAAGCTGACGAAGAAAAAAATAAGGTTGTCAAAGTAAACTTATCAGGAGAATTAAACTAATATAGCAGCCAATTACTTTGATATATCGATGTTTGAGTGTTTAGTTTAGTTTTATAATTTTAGCCAACTATATTGATTATATAGTTGGCTTTTTACGTAAACATTTCAACCAAGCAAATAGATCTAATACATTTGATAGAGTCATAATATATGCTTTTTGATAGAAGAATTAGCTCTGAAAAACAGATATTCTGATTACAACAAATAAATTAAGACGTTTCTT
>CAKZYI010000796.1 GCA_937884735.1 uncultured Pleurocapsa sp. | reverse complement strand
AAAGTCCCAGCCCCCTCTAATCTCCCCCAAGCTTGGGGGAGACAATTCGTTCCCAAACCAAAGGTTGGGGAGGGCAAGGGAGGGGCGGGGGATTTGGGGGATCTAGACGCAGCTTAGGAAATAGTACGATTCCCCCCAGCCCCACTTTTGTAAGGGGGAAGAAGATTAATCATCTCTACAAGTTGCACATCGCGTTAAATATTTATTTTGATAAATGTGACATGGGCTTTTTTATCTCGACTCAATTGATTTGAATGAAAGTAATGATTCTTTTATCTTAAGATAATAAGAAAATCTAAGAAGGAGAGCTTGTGGCTAATTGGGAGTTCGGCAGACTATGGCAGACTCTAACTTACTTTGATGTCATTCCTTTTATTACCTATTGGCAAAAAATATTTAATTTAAATCAAATAAAAAATCCTCAGCAAGACACACATATGAAAATTTTGGTAGCTGGTGCGACGGGTGGAGTGGGAAAAAGAGTAGTCCAAAAATTGTTGGAGCAAAATTATCAGGTACGAGCTTTAGTTAGAAACGCAGACAAAGCCAAAGATATTTTGGGGGAGCAAGTAGATCTGTTTGAAGCAGATATAACTATTGCCGATACTCTAAAGCCTTCAATGATGGAAGGGGTTACAGCAGTGATTTGCTGTACGGGGACAAAAGTACAGCCCGTAGAAGGAGATACTCCAACGAGAGAAAAATATTATCAGGGAATCAAGTTTTATATGCCTGAAGCGGTAGATACTCCTGAGTTAGTAGAATACGAAGGTATCAAGAATTTGGTTCGGGTTATCTCTCAGCACATACCTCCTGCTACCAATAAATTGATTTTTGATTTTACTAATCCTGACGTTCAAATTAAAGAAACTTGGGGTGCAGTAGATGATGTAGTTATGGGAGGAGTGAGTCAAAGTAATATTCGTTTGACAGACAATAAAGCCATTTTTTCAGGTATTGTTTCTACTGATAACAATGGTGGTTTCGCTTCTGTACGCACCCGCAATTTTGATGTTCCATTGAATCTATCGGATTACGAAGGAATTGAGTTAAAAGTAACTGGTGATGGTAAACGCTATAAGTTCATTACTCGTTGTGAAGGCAAATGGGATGGTGTGGGCTATTGCTATTCTTTTGACACAGTTTACAATTTCCCAACTACTATTCGCATTCCTTTTAAAGATTTAGTTCCTGTTTTTCGGGCAAAAACTGTGTCAGAGGCAACTCAATTAGATGCGAGCAAAATCTATTCTATGCAGTTGATGTTGAGTAAGTTTGAATATGATGGAAAATTGAATCCTAAATTTGAAGCGGGTTCGTTTACCCTACAGGTTGAATCGATCAAAGCCTATGGTGGCAAAGCTAAACCTCAATTTATTCAAATAAGCTCGGCTGGGGTAACTCGCCCCAATCGCCCAGGAATTAATCTGGAAGAAGAACCCCCTGCGGTAAGAATGAACGAACAATTAGGAGGAATTTTAACCTGGAAACTGAAGGGGGAATCTGTGGTTAGAGATAGCGATCTAACTTATACTATCATTCGCCCTTGCGCTCTAACAGAACAGCCAGCAGATAAAGTTTTATATGTCGAACAGGGAGATAATTTAAAAGGGCAAGTCAGCAGAGATGCTGTAGCTCAACTATGTATCGAAGCAATGAACTTACCCGAGGCAGTAAATAAGACTTTTGAAGTTAGAGAAGAAGAGTTGGGTAATACTAATTGGCAATACTTGTTTAGCTCACTGTCACAAGATGCGTAAATTTATATATTTATATAAAGTAATATTAAAATTTACAACAAGCATCATAAATTAGAGAGTTTAATAGGCAGTTAATATAAACGAGAGCGATATCATAATTTCTGCTGATGCAAACTCTAATTACCGAACAAAAAGCTACGTTTTTTCCCATCGGACACGAACTACCAAAAGAAGTAGATTATTTATGGTTAATTATTAACGGAGTAGTAAAGACTTATACTCACGGTAATGATAGACCAATAACTTTAGGCTTTTGGGGAAGTAAAGACGTAGTTGGCGATCCTCTATCTAACATTGCTCCCTACTTAACTAAATGTTTGAGTGATGTTAAGGCGATCGCAATTCCCCGTAGTCAATGGGGGAGTTTATCGAGAGAAATGATGTATTGCGAACAACAGACGCAGCAGCTAATTTATATTGTCAGAAACAATAGAGTTGCTGGACGTTTGTGGCTGCTTCTGACTTGGTTAGCCAGCAAATTTGGTCGAACTACCCCCAAAGGAAGAGTTATCGACTTTAAATTGACCCATCAAGAATTAGCTGACGCACTAGGTACAACTAGAATCACCGTGACCAAAATTCTTAATCAATACGAACGAGAAGGTTTGATTGCTAGACCAAAAACCAAGTGCATTATTGTTCGCAAGTAATTTTTAAGCTGGCGATTATTAGCTCTTGAAACATAAATTAGAAAGTCTGGCTTGGTTCAGACTTTTTTATTATCGGCAAATCTTTATATTTATAGTTAATTTTCTTAGTGGCGAGCTCATTTGCGGTTACTGATT
>CAKZYI010000795.1 GCA_937884735.1 uncultured Pleurocapsa sp. | reverse complement strand
GAGAGAAGCCAAAACCCCAGCCCTTTGAGCATTGGCGTTCGGGTCGATCAAAGCCTCTAAATCAGTTCCCTCAACCATTTCATTAAGCAGTTCTCCATCGGCAATCCACTTGACCAAATCATCTGTACTTAATTTCTGCCGTTTTAGCTCTAGCAGTAAATGTTTTAGCAATCGTCTCGGAGAACTTTCCCAAAAGCTCGTTCTGCCTTCAATTTGGTCGGGAATAAAAGAATTAGCTAGGGCTGTTGCTACTGCCTCATTGGCAATCTCATCGCAGATATCCCAGTATGGAGTATCTTTAGCAAAAGGGTATAGCAGATAGTCATTGTCTGGATCGCCGTGAGCTTTCCAGAACTCCAAACTCGGATCGTAGATAATCGCTGATTCATTCTGGCGATCGCGAATTTGTAGCAGTAAAGAGTGCTGTAGGGCAGACTTACCGCTAACTGAATCCCCAACAATCATAATGTGCGTAGGCTCATCTTCTGCTCGAATGCGGAGTAGATTTGGCTTATTTTTACCCTTGCCCCACTGATAAGAGTCAGGCACAAACGGAATGCCGATACCATCTCCATCAATCCGTCGGTTAAATTCAGACGGCTTAACTAGCTTTGTCCCCTTAGTAATCACGTCATCGTGGGACTTCGAGCGATAAGTGTGCAAACTACCGAAGATTAAACAGGTAATACCCGCAAACCTTCCTCCAAGCCAAGGAGAGAGAATGAGAGGGGAAACTCCAAAGTGCCACACTAAAGTTATAACTACAGTTATGGCTGCTGCTATCAGCAAAAGATGAATAGATTTCTTAGTTTGGTAAAACACTTTGACCGCCGAAGCCCACTATTTAGTCATTGAGGCTGTTATGGCGATAGATTTTTGATACGAATCAAAGTGAATTGCCTAATCTTGAGGAAAAGAGGGAGAAGATAAGGCAGACAAGGAGTATTAGATGAGGAGTTTTCCTAATCTAACCCTGACTCCAAGAGCAAAATTAGCTTGATAAACAATAAGTTAAAGTGTCAGAATTTAATAATAGATTTACCAAAAGGCTTTGTTAATGAGCGGTTGCCTGATTTTTTTGTCCGAAGAGATCTATCAAAATTTAGTTGCTGCTGCCAATTATTCTGGTGTAACTCCAGAGGATTGGATTGCTGCGCGATTGCCTCAAAAAGCTAAACCAATTCAGAAAGATCGACAGTGGCAAGAGTTACAAAAAGCTTTTGGCACATGGGGTAATGACGAAGAATTAGACCAAATTTTCACTGAGAGCAATTTCCTGCCAGATAGTAATTCCTAGTATTACCTTTAGTATAGATATGTATATATAGATTGCACGCAATTTGATATAAGGCGTATAACCAATACGAATGTTAGAAAAATCAGGTTTTTAGTATGAAGTTAGAGAGCTTAAAAGCTTACCGCGATGATATTATCACCATTGCTCAAAGCTGCCATGCACCGAACATTAGAGTGTTCGGCTCGGTTGCACGAGGAGAATCGACAGAGAATAGCGACGTTGATTTTCTAGTAGATGTTGCTCCAGAGCAGTCCGTACTCGATCTTATCCGCCTCATTCAGAGCTTATCTGACCTACTCGGATGTAAGGTGGACGTTGCCCAGAGTACCGCACTCAATCCCTTAATGCGCGATGAAGTGTTGAAAGATGCTATTCCTCTTGAAAAACTTTAGGGGCGGAGACAGAGAATATGACCAGAAAGCCTCTGCTGTTCCTTAAAGATATTTTGAGTGCTATTGAAAGAATAGAATCCTATACTCGTGATGGCAAAGAAGAGTTTTTGGATAGTCCATCTTTACAGGATGCGACACTTTTTCGGTTACAAACTATTGGCGAAGCAGTAAACCAACTTCCAGACGATCTTAAGGAAAAGTATCCAGAGATTCCTTGGCGACAAATTGTTGGTTTTCGCAATATGCTAGCTCATGTTTACTGGCGAGTTGACCTTGCTACTGTCTGGGCAATTCTTGAGCCTGAAGGAGGCTTAGCAGACTTAAAAGTGGTTGTAAAAAAGCTTTATG
>CAKZYI010000794.1 GCA_937884735.1 uncultured Pleurocapsa sp. | reverse complement strand
ATCCCTAGGATGAGTGTTGGGAGAAGTCTCGGAGATAATTGCAGCCAACGATTGAGCCAATTGGAGACTCGATCTCCCAATGATGGAGCGGGAATTTTATTTTGGTCTTGTTCCCACTCACTAACTATTTCTCTACCCAAAGGAGTCAAACGGAAACTATCGGTTAAGCCTTGTCCATCTACTTCTCGGCGTAACAAGCCTACGTTAATTAACCAAACTAGTTTATCTTCTGTTCTAGCTTCACTATATGCCTGGGTTGCATAACCCAATTTTATGCCTGTTTCTCCTGCAATCTTTTGAATAGGAACACTTTGATTGCGCATATCTCGAAAAAGATCCAAACAAAAAGGAGAAGCAGACAGAGCTTTTTTAGCTCTTTTAATAGTTGCTGGTTCGTAAGTATAGGTTGTTGGATTTAAATTATTGTTCATTGATAATTGATAATTAATAACTAAATAACTAATTTACTGTTCATATTTTTCATAAGCAGCAACGATCTTTTGTACTAAAGGATGCCTGACAACATCTGCCTGAGTTAGTTCGCAAAAGGCAATTCCTTCTACATTACGTAAAATTCGGCGAGAAACAACCAATCCAGAGTCTTGACGGGAAGGTAAATCAGTTTGAGTAATATCTCCTGTAACTTCCATCTTGGAACCAAAACCCAAACGAGTTAACACCATTTTCAATTGAGCGGGAGTGGTATTTTGTGCCTCGTCTACAATTACGAAAGCATTAGATAAAGTCCTTCCTCGCATATAAGCCAATGGAGCAACTTCAATTTTGCCTCTTTCCATTAAGTCGGGAATTTTTTCTGAATCGATAAATTCATACAAGGCATCATAAAGAGGACGCAAAAATGGATTTACTTTTTCTTGCAGATCTCCAGGTAAAAATCCCAGCTTTTCTCCTGCTTCAACCGCAGGGCGAGTCAAGATAATCCTTTCGCATTCATCACTAAGCAAGGCTTTGACTGCTAATACCGCTGCCAGAAATGTCTTCCCCGTTCCCGCAGGTCCAACACCAAAGGTAACATCGTGCTTTTGAATTGCTTTAACATACTGCTTTTGCTTAAAAGTTTTTGCCCTAATAATTTCACCTTTTTTGGTTCGGGCTAAAACGTTTTTTTGCAGTTCATTGTATTCTTCGGTTCTACCAGTGTCGATCGCCTGAAATGCAGTCAAAACATCAGGCTCGTATATGGCTTTGCCGATTGCCCACAATGGCTCTAAAGTTCTTATTGCTCTGGCACATCTGGCTACGGCTTTTTCTTGACCTCTAATTAATAAATCTTGCCCGCGCAATACCAAAGAGACTCCTGTCTGGCGAGAGAGTAATTTGAGATTTTGTTCTTTGCTACCTGCTAAGGCGATCGCGCTTTCGCTGTTGGGTAATTGAATAGTTTGGGACGAGTCTGTCATGTACAGATTTTAAACTTTAACCTTTATCTTACAAGTTCTCTCTGAAGTGAAGTGGTTGAGTTGACAATAGATATGCTTTATTTATATATCTAGCGATAATAAATTGAAAAAACAAAATTAATTCTTAAGATATTATTAACCAAAAATATGAGAATTATTCTTAATAAGCAACGGTTATCTTTAGTTACAGAGGCTTGCTTAATTATTGACAATCGTGTATCAATAATTTTAGTTAGGTTGGGCATTTATTATTTTTTTGGCTATCTTCATATTTTGAAATGCTATCAAAACCATATGTATCAATGCTTATATGAATTTTGACTAAAAACAAAGACAGTTTCAAAAACATTACTTTATTATTTCAATATTTTCCTAAGTAGTAATTGCTACTTACTAAAAGATGTCTTTAGTTATAGAAAAGCGCAAAAAAAAACTCTAGTTTGCTCGATCAAACTAGAAGTTTAAATAAATGCAATACACAAGTTAAAAAAAGAGATGCTTTTTACTTGATCGCACTATAGCCAGGATTTTCTCTGATAGAAGTATCATAGGGATTTGCCAAGTCTCTGGTCATTATGCGAGATCCCATAGAAGACTGTTTTGCCATTCCTTCATTGTAGACATCATCTACTGCCTTAGCATCTCGATTGATATGCTGTTCGGGAAATCCTGTAAAACCTAAGATAGTATCAATCTGACTTAAAGCGTTACTTTGAATAAAAGCATTCTTACCATTAGCAAAATAAGCATCTTGGAATTCCTCATCGAGAGGTTTCATTTCTGCTTTAGCAGGTAAAGAAAATATGCTAGCAATACTAGCTACCAACAATATCTGGGATAATTTAGTAAACTTAATAGACATTAATTTATTTAACAATAAACTTCTGCTCAATCCTAACTGAAGTTTTTGTGGAAGAACAGTGTATATTTGTCTATTTTATTTTGCTTTTTGCTCTCAATTTAGATTTGAGTTAAAGCAAAAAAAGCTTTTCTTTAATCGATCTGAAGACCCAAGATAAAGAAATAAAATCTTGGTAAAGCTATACAATAAATGCTGCCTCATTTTTTGAATTTGCGAGCTGGCACACTTTTATGAATACAGAACGGACTGCTGATTTATCTTTAGCTACGGCTAATGCTGATGCTTTAAGACAGGTATTACTAGATTTAATTGTCCAACACGCTTATGTAGAAGGCGATTTTGTCTTGTCTTCTGGAGCCAAAAGTACCTACTATATAAATTGCAAACAGGTAACTCTCAGGGCAGAAGGTGCATTAGCCTTGGGTCTTCTTCTATTTCAACTTTTGCCCAAAGACACGGCAGCAGTTGCTGGTCTTACTTAAGGCTCATCTCCGATGGATTCTGCAGTAAGCGTCGTTTACACTTACGAAAATCA
>CAKZYI010000793.1 GCA_937884735.1 uncultured Pleurocapsa sp. | reverse complement strand
GTATGGCGGCAGTTAAGAAAGCCGCTAGCTATGGAATGAAGGTGGCTGTAAGTGAAAGAGAGACGGGTGGCGGTACTTGTCTCAATCGAGGCTGTACTCCCAAGAAGCTGATGGTGTATGCTGCGGATTTTGCTCTGCAAGAATCTTTGGCAGGTAGTTATGGTTGGGAAAAATGCGATCGCAAGATTGACTGGTCGGCATTGATGAAAAAAATTCACAATCGTTTAGATGCAATCAGTGATTCGTTTAAGGAAACCTTTGCCGAAAAGGGTATCGATCTGATCTACGGTGATGCCAAATTTGTCGATCAGCTGACTGTTGAAGTAAAGGAGCGCGAAATTACTGCCGATAAGATTTTAATTGCGGTAGGAGGGCATCCTATCAAGCCAGACTTTCCTGGTAGTGACCTAGCCATAACCTCCCGTGGGATGTTTCAGTTAGAACAAATTCCTAACAAGCTAGCTATTGTTGGCGGCGGCTATATTGGCGTAGAATTTGCCAGCATGATGCGCGCTTTTGGCTCAGAAGTAGTGTTTATGGACACTAGCAAGCTAATTTTATCAGGATTTGATGATGAACTTAGAACCACTGTCCAAAAAGGATTAGTCGATCGCGGGATAGAATTTATTGGCGAAACTACTGCCGAAAAAATCGAGCAGGATGGGGATAAACTAAAACTATATCTGGACAACGATAAAGCTATTATTGCTGACAAAGTATTACTTGCCACAGGACGCGCACCGAATACCAAAAGCCTCAATTTAGAAAAAGCGGGAGTTAAAACAGGAGAAAAAGGAGAGATCGAAGTAGACAAGTACTGTCGTACTCAAAATAAAGATATTTATGCAGTAGGAGACTGTATAAACCGCATTCCCCTAACTCCTGTTGCCAAAGCAGAAGCAGAGGCGGTAGTAGAAACTCTTTATGGCAAACAACCAAAACAGATTGATTACGACACCGTACCTTCAGCCGTATTTTCTCGTCCAGAAGCAGCAACCATTGGTTTGAGCGAATCAACAGCAAAGGATAAATACGACGATGTAAAAATCTATTGCGATCGCACTACTCCCATGCTTTATAGTCTGGCTGATGAGGCTGAACAAGAACAGGTTACGATCAAGTTTGTCGTGGCAGGAGAACAAGAAAAGATTGTCGGCATACACATGGTGGGAGAACATGCTGCTGACATGATTCAATGTTTGGGTGTTGCTTTTGGCAAGGGAATTACCAAGCAGGAATTAGATGACTCTTTTGGTATTCATCCTACTATTGGCGAAGAGTTTATGTGCATGGATTAAATATTATCGATGTCCTGTGCGACTTTTGAAAGTCCCAGCCCCGTTTCACAAGGGGAAAGAAAGTTAATTCTACAAGTTGCACATCGCGTGTTATCAACTTTCCATCACTCATTACTTATTTCAACGTCAGTTCGGGTTAACAGGATTGATTTGTTAGGATAGCTATCAGCTATTAGCCATTAGCCATTAGCTTTTAAGAGATTTTTCAATCTTTTAAATCAACAAACTAGCATAGAAAAAGTAGTTTTTGAGTTGTTTGTTTAGTAAGGCTTTCAGCTTCCACGCGAATTCGCATTATTTCAAAGTCCAGGTCGAGGCATTGATATAGGCTTGTGTTTGTTTAGTTGACGCAACCAAAAACCACCGATAACGGCAACTATCAAAGATATCCAACCTGTAAGGGATTGTAATAATAAAAATCCGCCAATTGCAAACATCGAGCCAAATAGCAATAAGCTAGCAGCAACTACCTTTAGCAAGTCTTGGGTCAAATCCTGTGCTGGTTGAATACCTGTTCTTATTTTTTGTTTATTCCAACCAATGCCCCCTGGTTGAACCTTAGTATAAAAGCGATCAAGAGTTTCATCGGATTCTGGAGGAGTAAGATACATTACCGTAATCCAGAGTATGGCGGTTGTACCAGAAATAAATAAGAGCTTGTAGCCAAAGTCAGGAAACATTTGATTAAAGCTAGGATTAATACTGGCAATCAGCCCAATTACAAAACCACCAACCATTGCTGCTAATTCTGCTGCTGCATTAATTCGCCACCAAAACCAACGTAGGATCAATACTAATCCTGGCCCTGTACCGATCGCAATTACTAAACGGAAGACTGTTGTAATATTGGTAGCATATAAAGCTGCGATCGCGCCTAATACGGTAACTAATATAGAAGCTATTCTTCCTATCATTACCAACTCTGCCTGTGTGGCTTCGGGTTTGATAAAACGACGATAAAGATCGTTAGTTAAATAGGATGCACCCCAGTTAATCGAAGTAGAAACCGTACTCATAAAGGCTGCGATCAAAGAAGTCACTACCAAACCCAACATCACGGGGGGCAAAAACTCTAGCATCAGCTTGGGATAACCCAACTCTTTATCTTGTAAGTCGGGATAAATTACCATTGCTACCAAGGCTACTATAATCCAAGGCCAAGTGCGAATTCCATAATGGAGGATATTAAAAAACCAGGAGGACTTTTCTGCTTCCTCTTCCGTCTTGGCTGCAGCTAAACGTTGAATAAATTCTCCTCCTCCATCACTACGACGAAATGACCACCACTGGACAAATAAATAGGCAGAGAAGGTAGTGGCGGTAATTACTGCTGCATCACTCCACCCAAAGCTGCCGTTGCTAAATTGCAAAGGAAAAAAGGACAGGACATCAATATCACTTGCTGCTCGCACCTGGGGAATAAGTTCGTGTATTCCCCCTACATGATTAACTGCTACAATAGCAACGGCGATCGCGCCAAGTAAAGCCAAAAAGAACTGAAAGAAATCGGTCGTAACTACGCCCCAAAGCCCTGAAAAGCCAGAATACAAGAGAACAAACAGACTAACTCCGATCACACTCCATATTTAGATATTTTCCCCAGGATCTATGCCCAAACTCTGCCATAATTCTAAGGCATCTACTACTTTAACCATTGCAAGCATGGCATAACCAATCCCAATACAGTTAATGGGTAAAGCAAATAAAAAAGCCTTTGTTCCCCGCAAAATTGCAGCAGTTTTACCACTGTAGCGCATCTCGGTTAACTCCGCGTCGGTGACAATTTCCGATCGCCGCCACAGACGAGAGAAAATATAAATCAAAATTACGTGGGATATGCCAAAACTCCACCATTCCCAATTTCCTGCAATTCCCCGACTAGATACTACGCCGCAGATATATAAAGGGGTATCGATGGGAAATGTTGTCGCAGCCATACTTGTACCCGCTAACCACCAAGGAAGCGATCGCCCTGAGACAAAAAAGTCCTCCATGCTTTTGGAAGCCTTACGGGAAAGAAATATTCCTAATCCTATAGTCAGGATGAAATATACTACGACAATTAGCCAGTCAATCGGTGTCATGGGTTCGGATTTGCCTGTTTAAAGTGCCTTATTATAGTAGACTTTTGGCAAAATCATCATTGACTGGTTTTGAAAAGTGCAGTAAACACTATTTCAATCTAGTTTAGCCCCGTAAAGATTAGTCTTGTGAAGATTAGCTCCTCTAAAATTAGCCCCTTCAATATTAATCTTGAAAAGACAAGCACCGTAAAGATTAGCCCCTTGAAGATTAGCTCCTCTAAAATTAGCCCCGTTAAGATTGGCTTCTTCAAGACAAGCCCCATAAAAATTAGCTTCTTCAAGATCTGCCCCTCTAAGATCTGCCCTGTAAAAATTAGCTCCTTCAAGATCCGCCCCTCTAAAGTCAGCTTCTCTAAGATCAGCTCCGTAAAGATTAGTCTTTCTAAGATTAGCCCTTTTAAGATTAGCTCCTTCAAGACTAGCTTTTCTCAGATAAGCATCTTCAAGATCTGCTCCTTCAAGATTAGCCTCTCTAAAACTAGCCCCGTCAAGGTTAGCTATGTAAAAATTAGCGTTGTAAAGATAAGCTTCATCAAGAATAGTCCCGTAAAGATTAGCTTTATTGAGAACAGCACCATAAAGATTAGCTCCTTCAAGATTTAACCAAGCAAGACATTGATTGACTATAATTTTGTCGTTTTCTTCAATCTGATTTTTTAATCGCGATAACCATCTGGCAAAACTGTATTCTTCTGATTGCCATGGGATATTAGATATTTCTTTGGTATGTCTAGCACAAGCACTCAATACTATTAACAAAGCTTCTTCTGCGTTTCTACTTTGTCGGCATTCTTCTTTATATGATGGACGAGGATCTTGTCTTTCCATTGGCATCCCTTGGCGTAACATATAGCCAATTAGATGGGATAGAGTCTTTTGCCAGCCTGCAACCTCTTCTTTATCTTGTAAAGTAACTTCATTACGGATAAATTCAAACAGATAAATATCAATAGCCGATTTTCCTAAAATATTTATCCAGCGAGTTAAGGCTTGTTTTTCATCCCAGCCATCATCAGGATCGTCTTTTCTTCTTTTTAGTTGTTTATTTATCTTGCGTAATTCTCTAACAATGCGTATTGCGGTTAAATATTCGCCAAAGCTTTTATGGGTAAATTCAAAAGTGCGATCGCCTGTATTACTAATACCGTTTTGACGAAAGAAGAAAGATATTAGTAAATTGGTTACTCCTGCTTTTGCACCTTCAGTAAATATTTTTAAGATACCTTTTAAGCCACTATTTTCGCAGTAGGCTTCAATCTCTCTGACGGTTTTGGTGCGTCCATTTCCATGCCAAGCTGCTAGGGCTATTTCTTCAAGAATACGAACAAATTGAGGATATTCAACTTCTTTGAGTGTTGGATGTTGCTTTTTTTCCCAACCTCTGTCATAAACGGATTTTAATAAGTCCTTATAGATAGCATTGAGATTGGTATCTTTTGAGAAAACTATTTTATTTTTCGGATCTATGCTGTCGTCTTTACTGCGCCTATAACTTAGAGCAACTAGATAATTTAATAGAGGTTGGCTGGTAATTTCTAATAAATTATCAAGACTTAATTCAGCGGGCATTTTTGCGTAATTATTACCCGTTGCCTCGCCGTATTTTCGCCACCAAAGATTGCGTCTATCTTCTTCTAGCAAATTATTTTGAACTTGATAATTATCTCTTTAATTTTCTGGAATAAAATAAGGCAGATTATGCAATATCTGTTCTGATTTACGAATTAAACTTTGATTGGATGAAATGATAATTGGTCTACCACTAATGATTACCTGTAAGTGGATGTGATGGTAATTAATACGACTAACAGTTTGTTGCACTTCATTAATAAAATTCCTGGCAACTTCTGCCCCTAATTTACCCTGCATCGATAGTTCGTCGAGTCCATCAAAGATAATTAATAATCTCGATTCTTTTAGTTCTCCATCCAACAAGTTATAAGATAAATATTCATCATCACGAGTAAATCTAGCAATTGCTTCTACTAAGTCTCCCGTCGGCTCGAAATGATGTAGGGGAATAAACAAGACTGGTATATTGCTTTTCTCTACTTGTCTAGAGGCAAACATCTTAGAAAAAGAAGATTTGCCTGCACCAGGATCGCCACTAATTATTTTTACAGCATCGTCTTTATTTTCTTTCTCTAGCCAATTGTCTAAATAAGTTTCTAGATATACTACTACCTTTTGATATTCTTTTTC
Organism: uncultured Pleurocapsa sp.; assembly: GCA_937884735.1. Taxonomy (GTDB): domain Bacteria; phylum Cyanobacteriota; class Cyanobacteriia; order Cyanobacteriales; family Xenococcaceae; genus Waterburya. The sequence goes on along the minus strand of CAKZYI010000793.1, from coordinate 3,475 downwards.
TGCTTTATTTCTTGATTTTCGATCTTTATTAGTTTCTATTTCTTGCTCGTAATAAGCTCTAGGTTCGACATATACCTGGCGCAAACCAAACGCCTCCGAAAACATCGGTTCGTCTACTTGTTTTTGCAACCAAGCTGAATAACGCAGCCAAGATTGTTCTCTGTTTCCTACTTGAGTAAAAGGAGTTATTAAATGCTTGTGTAATTGAGCGTATTCAGGTTCGTGATCGCGCCATTCATTATTTAAAGCAAAGACAAAATAGCTGGGTAATCTATTACAAATTGATCTTGCTTGTGATTCATTCAATCCATAAAGTTTCAACCATTGTTTAAATGGAGTCTCAATTTCTTTGAGGATAGTTAAATCTTTTGGTCGATTGAAAAAGTTGCGATTTATTATTATTTCCGATTCTTCTAAAGAAAATTCAATTACCTCTTCGATAGCATCAAAATTTTTATACTCGTAGGCAAACAATTCCTTATTATCGTCAACCAAACTAAATATTGCTCGACTGAGAGATCTGAAAATTAACAACCAAGCAATAGTAGAAGAATTGAGATCTAAACTAACAGAATACAAAGCATCAATAATATCTCCTGGTAATTTAGCAATATTGCCCAATTTCAATTCTACCAAAGCTTTAGTTAAGGCTTTAAATAAATCCTTGAAGTTAACTTTAATTTCGCTGTTGAGAGCAAAAACTTTCTTCTTAACTAAAACACCATCTTCCCTAATTGGCTCGTCTTGTAAGGATATTTCTAGCCAACTTAACCCAAGCTTTTCGCTAATCTCTACAAAGTTAAGATAATCAACTGGCTTACCATTGAGAAAGTTATTTACCGTAGCGCGGGATAAACCCAATTCCATCGCCAACGCACTTTGGCTGGGAAATCCTTTCAATTTAACTTTAGATTTAACAAAATCTATATGTCTTGCTTCTACCTGTAGCGATCGCCCCATAGAAAAATCTTTTATTTTTGCTGTCTTATTTATTATAACTTTGACATAAGTCAGACAAAAAACACAGTTTCAACTATAGTTTTGAACTATTTTGAATAGTGGCAATTTATATAGCTGAATATTCACCATGCTTCAAAAAAATACTCATGCCGCTTCTCAAGCAAAGATTTGTCTTAATAGAGGTAGAGAAGTTTATCTAAAACATCCCTGAGAAAAATAATGGTTTACTCACTACAAGATCCTCGACAAAGATTAGGCATCAACACTTCCATATATAATACTGTCCGAGAATATCGGAAACCAATTCCAGTAGACTACATCGCAAAATTACATGGTCGTAGCGTTGCAGAATTACAGCCATACATAGATCGATTAGACAGAGATAATCTAATTCAAGTCATAGTCAAAGAAAATAGACAATATGTTAAACGGAAGTAGTTTAAATTGGGATTAATTTACCTAAATCAATTCCAATAGTGTTTTTATTGCAATTATTTTCTCAGATAAACTCTAATTCACCAGCCTTTATAGATTTGGCTAGATGGACACCACCATTACTAGCCTTTTTTATTGCCTATTTATTTACCATCTTAGAATTAATCACATCAAAATATCCCCGTACTAGCTCTTTTATTATCAAAAAGCAATCTTTACATATTTACGGAATTATATATGGTTTTTTTGCTTTCTTTATTGTGTTTGTCTTAGACACTTTGATCGAATCTGGTTCGGTAAAAATTGAAGGATTGGGTTTATCTAATCCTTGGTGGAAAGCTGTCTTAATTGGAATTGGGACAAAAGGATTTCTTAAAATAAAACTATTTACAGTGAATGCGGGTTCTAATCCTTTTCCTGTCGGTATAGATAGCATTGTGCAAATATTTGAACCTTGGTTGCTCAGAACAATTGAGTTGAATGAATTTAATGAAGTCAGAAATTACGTAGAGAATAAAGTAAATCAATATAGCAATCTCAGCACTGATGAAATCAAAGCAAAGATAACCAATAATATACCTGGAACTTTAAAAGAAAATGAGAAAAAACTTTTTGAGTATGACTTAAAAGAAAAAAAAGAATCTATTGATGCAATGGAGCTATATCTAACTAGATTCGGCAAAGAAACATTAGAAAGAGTTTTCCCAGATTTTAATCCTTAATCTAGTTGAGTAAAACTAAGTTTAATATTGTTATGAAGCTCTTTTGCATTACTAAATTTCAAAGTTAAATCCTGCTTGTTCTAATTCTTTATATCTATTCTTGTCAAACTGATACAATTTGGCTGGACGATGAGAAACCCCTGCTTGCATCTCTTCTATATCTACAAGCAATTTCATTTTTAATATCTTATTGCGGAAATTCCGTTTATCTAGCTTTTGTTCTAATACAGTTTCATAAAGCTTTTGTAGCTGAGTCAAAGTAAACTTGGTTGGTAATAACTCAAAGCCAATTGGCTGATAGCGTAGCTTCCCTTTTAATCTTTGTTTGGCTACACCCAAAATCTTTTGATGATCGAAAGCCAAGTCTGGTAATTCCTTTGCCGAAAACCACTCGGCATTTCTAGCATCGGTTCGAGCTTGAATAGTATACTCCCCTATATTAATCAAAGCATAGTAAGCTATCGTAATAATGCGATCGCGTGGATCTCGATTTACTTCTCCAAAAGTATAAAGCTGTTCGAGAAATACCCGATCTATCCCCGTCTCTTCTTTTAATTCCCTGACTGCTGCTGCTTCAATTGATTCATCTAGTTTAATAAATCCCCCTGGTAACGCCCATTTGCCTTCATAAGGCGAAATTCCTCTTTGGATCAGCAATATCTTTAACTTCTGAGCATCATCCAAACCAAAAACAACACAGTCTACCGTGACAGATGGCTTTGGGTATTTATAACTATAGTTCATTGCTTGGCTAATGATTTGCGATCAATGCTTGTTTTGTAATTTTACCTTGACATTGTGTAGTTTTAACACTATCCTACAAAGACAAAGTGTAAATTTTACACTAAGCAAGTTGTTCTGTCACCAATCTAAAAAGAAAGATTAATTCTCGATAAAAAGCGATCGCACCATACATAACAATATAAATATAAATTAATTAGGACACTCATTACTCATTAATTATTCATGAATATTACTCGTAAAAATAATTTTGATAAACCAGATTTTTTCAATTCTAATAAGGTAAAAGAAATTTATCGCGTACCTTACCAAAAGCGTGCAGCAGAAGCAGAAACTTGGGCACAATTCAATAATATAAAACCAGCATTTACAGATAAAAAACAAGTTGGTTTATTATTAATCGATGTGCAAAATACTTTTTGTATTCCTGATTTTGAACTATTTGTAAATGGTGCAGTTGAAGATAATGTTAGGCTGTGCGAATTTATTTATCGTAATTTAAGCATGATTACAGAAATCATTCCGACGATGGATAGCCATACTGCAATACAGATATTTCATCCCATATTTTGGCTTAATCAAGAAAGAAAACATCCTGCACCTGCTACTATGATTAG
>CAKZYI010000792.1 GCA_937884735.1 uncultured Pleurocapsa sp. | reverse complement strand
GTCAGCGACATTTAAATAGGTTTGTTGTTGAATCATTGTTTACTCTCGATCGGGGAAACTGATTTGAGCTTGAGTTAGGATTTTTTGGATTCAATAATTTCCTCGACCGTCCAGCGTTTAGTTTTACTGAGGGGGCGAGTTTCTTTGATCCTTACGCGATCGCCAATTTTGCATTGGTTTTCAGCGTCATGTACTTTGTATTTTTTGGTTCTAACGACGATTTTGCCGTATTTGGGGTGAGGAGAACGGTTTTCAATGGCTACAACAATGGTTTAATCCATTTTGTCACTAACTACGTCTCCCACTCTTTCTTTAACTGCCATATTCTATTCTCCTTTTTCAGCAGCGATTTCACGCTCGCGTTCTACAGTCAATAGCTGTGCCAAACGGTGTTTGGTATGTTTGAACAGATGAGGTTTTTCCAGGCGGCGAGTAGCTTGTTCTAGTCTCAACTGAAATAACTCTCGTTTAACAGCTAAAATTTCTTCTGCCAGCTCTTCTTCACTCAGTTTTCTGGCATCTTCTACTTTTGGTAAAGCCATAGTCTTATTTGTAATCCTCGTCGCGGGTGACAAATTTGGTTTTGATTGGTAGCTTTTGAGCTGCTAGGCGCATTGCTTCTTTAGCCACATTTTCTGGAACACCAGCCATTTCAAACATGATTCTGCCTGGTTTGACTACCGCTACCCAAAATTCAGGAGAGCCTTTACCAGAACCCATCCTGGTTTCGGCAGGACGCATGGTTACGGGTTTGTCAGGAAAAATTCGAATCCAGATTTTACCGCCCCTTTTGACATAACGAGTCATTGCTCGACGAGCAGCCTCGATTTGACGGGCAGTAATCCAAGAAGGTTCGGTAGCTTGAAGGGCAAAATCACCGAAGTTTAAGGTACTGCCACGATAAGCCATACCTCTCATACGACCGCGATGTTGTTTTCGATATTTCGTTCTTCTGGGACTAAGCATAGTCTTAGTATTTTGCTAATTGAGTATTGTTAATAGCGCGGTGCGATAAGAGTAATCAATATCGGCTCTGAGGGTATGTAGAGGAACTCGACCTTCTCTTACCCATTCTGTACGGGCAATTTCTGCTCCGTTTAAGCGTCCGCTAACCTGAATTTTGATACCCAGAACTTCGGCGCGTTGAGCTCTTTGCACAGCCTGGCGAACAACACGACGAAAAGAAACTCTTCGTTCTAACTGCTGACAGATATATTCAGCAATCAAAGCTGCATCGGCATCAACACGAGGCACTTCAATTACATTGATACGAATTTGGCGGGCGTTGCCCACTTTTGCCTGTAGTTCATTACGTAGCTTTTCGATTCCCGAACCGCCACGACCAACAACTACACCAGGTCTAGCAGTATGAATTGCCAGGTCGATTTGATCGGCTTTACGTTCAATTTTGACCTGAGAATTTTTTGTATTTTTCATTTCTTTGTTTACGTTTTCGTGATTCTTGCGATCTTCTTGTAATTTTTCTGGGTAACGCTTTGTGTCTGCTTACCAACAAGATTGGTGTTCTTTGGTGACTCCTAAACGAAAACCCGTTGGGTGTATCTTTTGTCCCACAAATGTTTCCTCGTAATAGTAATTAATTAAGTAATTAAGTTTTTAATCGTTTACTTCAGGCGCAACAGCCACCGTAATGTGACAGGTTGGCTTACGGATTTGGTAAGCACGACCTTGCGCTCTAGGACGATAACGTTTGAGAACAGGGCCACCATTAGCAAAGGCTTGGCTGACCACCAAAGTTGCAGGGTCTAAACCATTGTTGTGTTCTGCGTTAGCCACAGCAGATCTCAATGCCTTGAGAATTGGGTCGCAAGCTTTGTAAGGCATGAATTCGAGAATAATTAGTGCTTCTCGATATTGACGACCGCGAATCTGATCTAATACCCGTCTGACCTTAAAAGGAGACATACGGATATATTTGGCGATCGCCTTGACTTCGTTATTAGTATCTATAGCCATAGTGATATCTGGTATCTAGCGTCTCCCTTTTTTATCACCTTTAGCATGACCCCTAAAGGTACGGGTAGGAGCAAATTCTCCTAATTTATGTCCGACCATTTGCTCGCTGATGAACACAGGAATGTGCTGGCGACCATTGTGTACGGCGATGGTATGTCCCACCATTAATAACTTCTTTTTTATTGCCTGCATTTAGCTTCTCAACTTTTTTGAGAAGACTGTCGGCGATAAAAGGCCCTTTTTTTAAAGAACGACTCATATTTTTAAGCTCGATGAATAAATTAACGACGACGACGAACAATCAGCTTGTTGCTGGGTTTGTTTTTCTTGCGAGTTTTCTTACCCAACGCTGGTTTACCCCAAGGAGATACGGGACCACTTCTACCAATAGGAGCACGTCCTTCACCACCACCATGAGGGTGATCGCATGGGTGCATCGCACTACCACGAACTTCTGGTCTTCTTCCTCTGTGGCGCATTTTACCCGCCTTACCTAGTTTGAGGTTGCGGTATTCAACGTTACCAACCTGTCCGATAGTGGCGTAGCACTCTTTACGTACCATGCGCACTTCCTTGGAAGGAAGACCAATAGTTACGTAGTCGCCTTCTTTTGCCATTACCTTGGCGGCAGCACCAGCAGCACGAACGATTTGTCCACCACGACCAGCTACTAATTCGACGTTGTGAATTGTTTCACCCAAAGGCATTTTGCTTAAAGGTAAAGCATTGCCAATTTCAATCGGAGCATCTTCGCTGGCAATAACAGGAGTACCAACCTTCATACC
>CAKZYI010000791.1 GCA_937884735.1 uncultured Pleurocapsa sp. | reverse complement strand
AAAAAGGAATTAGATTAGTAAATCCTGCAATTACCCCCAAACCCAAAGCAAGTTCTGATAAACCCAAGAATTTGAGGCTAACGGTAATAACTACACCTAAAATACCTGAGACTAATATTCTGCCTTGAATATATCCCCCCATTCTCTTCCCTACTGGCTGAATTTGCGCTGCTAGACGTTGATTCCAAGGGGCGGGAAAAAGGTTAATAATATCTTCTAACAACTGCTTAGAATTGGACACCATATAAGCAGAAAGCAATAAAGATAATAAAGCACCCAATACACTGCCAATAATTCCCCTAGTTACACTATAGGAACGAACTACTAATTGTTGACTAGAACGAATTGCCCAGGAAATCAAACCCTGCACGTCTAACAATTGATTAATCAGATCTGGTGCAGCAGTATCATCCATACCAAAACGTAAAATTAAATCTGATAAAAGCGATCGCAATGCCTCCAAGTAAACAGGCAATTTTCCAATCAAACGCTGTATTTGTTCTGCTACTGTAGGACCTATAATTATACCAAAAAGAGTCAAAGTCCCTATCAAACCAGCATAAACCATCAAGACAGCCAAAAATCTTGGTATTCCGACTTTTTGAGTTGTATTTACTATAGGAGCAAGAGTAGCAGCAATGACCACAGCAATCATTAGTACCACAATTAAACTTCTTAACTGCCAGAGCAAAATCAAAAGCAAGGGCAGTAAAATTAATAAAATGATATTGGTAATAGAAAGAGAAATTCGATTTTTGTTCATTTAAAAGGTGTCATCAGTTAAAAAAGCACTATTTTGTTATTCTTTGCACGTTCTTTAGTAGATTTTAATCTTCGATATCGCTTGTTTCTACAACTCACCTTTGTTAAAAGATAAAGTAAGTCATATGCCGAGAGTAATTATCTTTTAGAACAGGCTCTTAGATTTGTTTCAAGACACGTGGCTCTACCTCCGTACCTCTGCTACAGGCAAACATTTTCTTCTTTAATTGATGACATACTCCAGTTTCAATGCGATCGCACTTAACTTGAAAAATAAAGCTTAAACTAAAGATAGTTCAATAGTCTCTCCAGATTGAGGATCGACCGCTTTAGTGGAAAGGTTATTTTGCTTTAAAAGCTCACTAAATTCCTCTACAGTACCATCTGCTTTAAGGATTGATATTAATAAACCTTGAAAATCAATGTCTCCTCCTGCTGCGGTAGATAAAATTACTTGAGGATTGAGCCACTTGCATACTTGCAGTGCTGTTTTTTGACCCTTGATTACTGCTCCTAACAAAGGTAATTTAAGATTGATTATAGGAGTAATAATTACATCTATAGGGGCAGTTTCTTTAATAGAATCGTCATGGTAGCCGTGGGGTTCGTAATAAATACTTTTATCGGATTTTAGACCTTTAATAATATATCCGTTTTCGGTTAATGTAGGGCCTATAGGAGAACCTGGAACAGCCTTGATCTCAACTCTTTCACCTAGTTTGAAGCTTTCTTCGTGGTCTAAGGTGGTTATCGTTGTGTATCCTAGTTCTTTAACTACCTTGGTTGCATTTGGAGATGCTACCACAGGAATTTATTTGTCTAATTGATAAAGGGTAGGAAGATGGTCGAGTTCTACTAATCCTTGAGAGAAAAGAATTTAATCAATATTTAAAGTAAACGGCTGAGGATTATTTTTTTTTCCTCGAAATAGCCACTTTGCATTACTGAAGGTTAAATCACCTACTAGCCAAGGATCTAGCAAGATTCTTTGACCATCAATTTCTATTAACCAAGAATTACTATCTAAATAAGTAAGATTCATAACCACCTTTTTATATACCTTACCTATTATTGTAAATATTTGTTAACGATTTTGGTTATTTAAGAAACTACGGTTGTGATGTTTCTTTCTCCATCAGGAGCGATTGTACCTTTTCCTTTAACCTTAAACCTTGATTGCAACCGTTCTCAAGGTCAAAACAAAAAGATTTTCTTGTATCATCTGTATGTACTTAACGTCCCATTATTATGTGCTTAGATAGTTTAAGAAAATTTAGATTCTGATTGTCCGTGTCGATAATTTTTGATGTACGAATAAAAAAATAAAAAATAATCCTTTACTAAAAGTTAAGATAGTCATAACTCTTGCCTATTAGGATTGAGTTAGACAGACAGTTAAAGAATAAATCAGTATATTAATTTAGATTTCAGAGCAAGATAAGTTTTATGATTTACGATCAACAGGTTGCCAGCCAAACAGAAACAGTTCTGCAAGCAGAAAATGTCAATGTATATTATGGTGACTTTTTAGCAGTCAAAGGTATCTATCTCAATATACCTAAAAATAAAGTCACCGCATTTATTGGGCCTTCTGGCTGCGGTAAAAGCACTCTGTTGCGTTGCTACAATCGCCTTAACGATCTAATTCCTATCTTCCGCTTGGAAGGGCTAGTAACCTATCGTAATCAAAATTTATATGGCAAAGATATTGACCCTGTTCAGGTAAGACGCAAAATAGGGATGGTGTTTCAAAGACCAAATCCCTTTCCCAAATCTATCTATGACAATATTGCCTTTGGTGCAAAGATCAACGGCTATAAAGGTAACATGGATGAGCTAGTAGAGCGTTCTCTTCGCGGTGCAGCACTATGGGATGAGGTAAAAGACAAGCTAAAGCAGAGCGGTCTTGCTCTTAGTGGCGGACAGCAGCAAAGACTCTGTATTGCTCGAACTATCGCCCTACAGCCAGAAGTGGTGTTGATGGATGAACCTTGTTCTGCTCTCGATCCTATTTCTACCCTAAAAGTTGAAGAGCTGATTCATCAGCTAAAAGAAGATTACACCATAGTAATTGTGACTCATAATATGCAGCAGGCTTCGCGAGTAGCTGACTATACTGGGTTTTTCAATGTTACGGAAGTAGAAGGCGGCAATCGTCAGGGTTATTTAGCTGAATATGCGCCTACCGAACAAATCTTCCAAAACCCTCAAGAAGAGGCTACTCAGCAATATGTCAGCGGACGTTTTGGTTAAAATTTGGCAGTAATCAGCTTAAAGCTGTAGGTCATAAACTTTGAGTTTTGACTCTCAAGAGAAAGGCAAGTTTCCCGTTTTCCCCTGTCAATTTCTTGGTAGGATGGTTTCAATCTGGGATCGTTAACAAAAAATTTATGTTTACAAAAAAATACTTATCTCGC